>CAZWUP010000374.1:0-2517 GCA_964637045.1 uncultured Porticoccaceae bacterium
GAATTTCTGCCTCTGTTGGTGAGTTGCACGTTTCACGTTTCACGTTTCACGTTGCACGTGGTAAAGACCGGAGCCGGGGTTACCCCAAGATCTGGAGTTTTGGCGAAGTATCAAATGCCCCTCGATCCGATCTTGCGTGAAACGTGTAACGTGCAACGTGAGACGTGCAACTAAAAAAACCTGAACCGCACCCCAACCGTCCCCGTCCGCGGCTGCCCCGGCCGATACTCCAGATCGGGCACCCCCACCTGATTGCTGGTATAGGTGGAGTAGCGCCGGTCGGCGAGGTTTTGCAGGCGGGCGTAGAGCTCCAGGGTATCACTCAGGCGGTACTGCCCCCGCAGGTTGAACAGTTGGTGGCCGCCGTAGTCCCGGGTGTTGGTCTCGTCGGTGAAGTAACTGCCCAGGTATTCCCATTCCAGCTCCACTCGCCACAGATTCTCCGCAGCAGCGTAGGCGAGGGTGGCGTTGCCCATAGTGTCCGGCGCGCGGGGGATATCGTTGCCGCCGTGGTTGCAGGTGGCGGCGCCGCAGATGTAGCTGAAATCCTTGTACTCCTGCTGGCTGTGGCTGAAGGCCAGGGTGGAGGACCAGTGGGCGGACCACTGGGCCTGCAGCGTCAGCTCCACACCCCGATGGCGGGTCTCGCCGCTGTTGAGGGTCTTGCGGGTGTTGTCGACAATCACGCTGACGATATCGTCTTCGATGGTCATCTGGTAGAGGGCCAGATCGTAGTCGAGCCACTGCGTCAGGCGTCCCCGCAGGCCCATTTCGCGGCTGATGGCGGTGACCGGCTTGAGGTCGGTGGTATCCGGCACCGAGCCGCCGCGAAACAGCTGCCCGGCGGTGGGGGCGCGAAAGGCGTGGCGGTAGGTGGCGTAAAGGTTGTGATTGTCGCTGAGGTCATACACCAGGCCGAGCTTGGGACTCCACTGGTCAAAGGTGACCCGCTGGTGGTCCGGCCGATAGTGGCGGGCGGGAAACGGCAGGGGGGGAAACACACCCACTTCCGCCACGCTGGCATCCAGGTTGTCGCTGTAGTCGATGCGGAAACGGTCGTAGCGCACCCCGGCGGAGAGCCGCAGCCGTTCCGTGGCCAGCCACTCCAGCTGGGTATAGGGGGACAGGGTCAACTGGTCCGCATCATAGTCGTAATTGACCCGGCCACTGGGTCGGTAATCGACAAAGATGTCCCCCTGCTTGCTGAGCAGGATGCGCTGTTCTCGATAGCTCGAGGGGGTGTAGTCCACATCCACACCGCTGATCCATTCCAGGTTGAGGTCGGCAAGGGTGCGGCGATGCTTGGCCATCAGCCCCAGGGTACTGAACTCGGTGGTATACACATTGGGGTCGTAGGACAGCATCCACGAGGGCATCAGCTCCATGGTGTTGTCGCGCACAAAGGCGGTGAGGGTCCACAGCCTGTCGCCGGAAGGCTGCCAGGCCAGCTCGCTGGACAGGCGCAGGGCCTTCACCTCGCGGAAGCCGATATCCCCGTGGTAGAGATTTTTCTCGGGGTTGCGTTTGTAGTCCGCCTCATTCAACGCCGACACCCCGCTTTGGTCGATGGTGGACCAGGCGAACACGGTTTTGCTAGTGAGGTTGTGCGTCCAGTCCTGACCCCAGCGCGCGGTGACCGAAGCGCGGCTGTAATCCCCTTGCTCGCGAAAGCCCCGGTTATCGGTGCCATTGACCTGCACCCCGGCGCGCCCTTTGTCGTTGATGGCGCCGCTGGCGGACAGCAAGCCGCGGTACCAGTCATTCTCACCCATCTCCAAGGTCAGGCCAAGCTCGCGCTCGGCGCCGGGGGCGCGGGTCAGGCTGTTGATGATGCCGCCAATGGCGTCGGAGCCGTAGAGGGCGGAACCCGGCCCCCGGGTTACCTCGATGCGATCCGCCTGGGTGAGGTCGATTTCATACAGGCCGTTGTGGTTGAAAAATCCCGTGGGTCGGGTGGGTATACCGTCCTCCAAAAACAGGTACACGCCGCCGGTGGTCAGGGGCTGGCGAATGGCGGTCATATGGCCTTCACCTCCCACATTGTTGATATGCACCCCCGCCAGGCGATTCAGTGCCTCGGCGGGGTGGCTGGGCATGATCTGGTCGAGGGCCTCGCCACTGAGCACGCCGACGGATTCCGGCAGCTCGCCGAGGGTGCGCTCTTCCCGGGTGGCTGTTACCACCACTTGTTCCACAATGCCTGTCGTCCGCACCGGCTCTGCGATTGCCGCAACGGAAACCAGGACAAAGGGCAGACAGAGGGACTTCAGGCGGATATTGCCGATCATTGGCTGGCTTCCCTGAACACAAGCGGACGGCTGAAGGCCGTAGTGACGCTATCAAAGGTGCCAAGGATACCCGCAACCCGAGCCCTTGCCGATGCGGCATATTGTCGCAGCTGGGGGAGTCGAGGCGCGGCCTGGGGGGACCACAGCCGGCAAAGTGGCCAGTCAGGTTGCCATAACATCGAGTAGGGTGAGGCGTCACCGCCTCATCCCTCTCACAGAACCGTACATA
>CAZWUP010000375.1:0-2516 GCA_964637045.1 uncultured Porticoccaceae bacterium
GTTTGACCACCTCCCGGGGGTACACCGCCGCACCGTCGATGGTGCCCTGAAACAGAATCTCCAGCCCCAGCACGCCGTGGCGCGTGTCCAGTAACACCAGCCCAAACACCTCCCGGGCCTCATTGGCCAAACTCAGGGTCAGATACTGCCGGGTAACATCGGGGCTGGTCAGGTAGTGACTGCGCTGGAAACGGGACTCCATGATGGATCTGGCCGTGGCCAGTACATCGTCCTCGTTCATCAGGCGCAGGGTATCGGAATCGCCGGCCCGGATGGCATAGGCCCGGCAGTCGTTGACTTCATCTTTTTGCTTCATGATTGCGTCCTCAAGTGACCTGCCACCCCCGCCGGGGTGACAGGGGTTATGTCTGCCGTTGGCAGTGGATACGGCACGGGGCCACGGGTGGCCTCACTCCTCCGTGGCCAGTTGGCTGTGTTGGGGCGTTACCTCAATGGCATCGTTGGCCTTGCGCTGAAGCTTGGCCGCCAGGGTGGGTGTGCCTGCCTGACCAACCACCTGCCCGTCGGGGGATCCAGAAACCGGGGCGGCTGATGCTGTGCCTCCGTCCTGGCTCGCCTCACCGGCACTGTCGTTGTAAAACTCCTCCAGAATGGCCGGCACCTCCTCGTCATCCTCCTCGAACGCCGCATTGGCAAAGCCCAGACGCGCTGCTTCATCCAGGGCTGCCTGGTTGAACCCAGACGCCAGACGCTGCTCATGGGTGGTCCGTGCCTCGGCAATGGCTTCCTCCAGGGTCATGCCGTCGCGCACGCCAATGTCCACAAAGAAGATGGGTGCCCGGTGACTCTGGGTGGTGCTCTTGCCCCTCAACTTCAGTTCCAGCGGCAAACAGGCCAACAGCCCCCCGGACACCGCCTCGAAGTAGGCAAGCCGTGCCATCAGGGTGCGGATGCTGTTAAAGCCCGTGGTGCGAAAGATGAAGGTGCCCAGGCTGTCATCGTCACCAATGCGCACGTTCAGCCGCCCATAGGCCTTGCAGCGCCCGCCCGTCCCCAGTGTGCAGAGGTTGGGGCCGGGACAGGGCAGGTTGGCCATGCCATCGGCGGTATGGCGCCGGCAGGTGACCCCGTCGCCGGCACACACCGGCCGACCATTGCTGCGGTCGAACAAGGTGTAGGCAGCCCGGAAGTTCAGGTCGGGATCGCTGAACAGCAGCATCACGGGGATCTCCCGCAACTTGCCGTGGGGCTTTTGCTGGCGCAGCTGTTCATCCAGGGGATGCTTGATCCACCCCTCGGGGGTCTGCAGCAGGCTGGTGAGGGTGAACTGGTCGTCTTTCTCTGGCAACCGCTTGCCGTTTTTCTCGACGACGCGACCAATGCTGATTCTGCCCAGTACGGGCGGGGTAATGGCGAGACCTTTGATCATGGTGATGCTCCTCATAAATAGGAAAGGGGGCTGTAGAACCCGGGAAGCCAGCCAACACGGGCGTGGCGGGAATAAAAAAGCCGGTGCCGGGCGAACCCGACACCGGCAAGGCTCCAGGGGGAGGAAAAGAGTGAGTGATGATGTGCATGGTGGTAGATATACCCTGGGAACGCTGAACTCAGGTCCGCACCAGAAAGCGACGGCTGCCGGGCCTGACCAGGGGATACCGGTTGAGCATCTCGGGGTGATCCCCCAGCAGCGCCGCCGTATCCAGGCCGGTACTGTCCTTGCTGCGCTTCCAGGTGACAAAGCCGGAATGGAATACCGCCTTGGTGGCCTCCCCCAGGGTCTGTTGCAGCGTCTGCTTCAGGTCCCGCTCCACCCGCTCGAGGTCAGATATCTCCTCCCGGGTAGACACCAGGGCATCGAACACCGCCCCCAGCTGGGAGTTGGATGAAAGATCCAGCGTTTCCCCATTGTCCTCGGGGAACAGGCACTGCAAGGCCCTGGCCGATGACTCGGTGCCATCTACTGGGGGCGGGGTGTCATTGACTACACAGTCCCAGAAGCGCCGCTCCAGGTTGATCAAGTTGGCAATCAATGCCTCATCCCGCTCGATGCGGTGGATCTGAATCTCCTGACCACAGATCAGGGCACAGACATCCGCAGCCGCCTTGCCGGTCACCGCCAGTTGGTGCTGAACCTGGCACTGGACATATTCAGGCACGCCGTCACGCCACAGCCTGGCGCCGTACTCCCCGGCGGTCTTGCACTCCAGCACCTGCACCTCGCTGTCGCCCACCACCTGGTAGTCCAGGTTGGCCAACATCCAGCGCTTGTCCGGATCCGGGTGTTGCAGCACCGCGTTCACCCGCCGCACCTTGCGACCTGTGCGTTTGGTGTAGTGGGCGGCGACGATGGGTTCCAGGATGTTGCCCCAGTACAGGGGCGAACTGTCATCCTCCGCATCCACCTGGGGCAGCCCGGCATCCCGCCCGGTCTTGATGAGCCACAGCTCCAGGGCGGACTGGTAGGGATTGAGTCCGACGGCGGCTGCGGCATCACTGCCGCCAATGCCCCGCTTGCGCACCGCCAGCCAGTCCTCGCGGGGCATCTGGCGGGTGGA
>CAZWUP010000376.1:0-2468 GCA_964637045.1 uncultured Porticoccaceae bacterium
CGGAGGAGAGCCTGCCCCGCGAGCGGAGCGAGTGCCCTGGGTGCCGGGCTCCTACGATAGAACCGGAACATACGGCAGTAGCAAATTGAAAGACTACTAGAAAAGCTGTTCCGGCTTGGGATCCGGGTGAGCCATCAGCATTTCGTCGTGCTCCGCCATCCGCCAGGGCAAACTGCCCGGGGAGATGTGGAGGAAGTGCAGATACTTTTCGAACTGGTCGAGGATGTCGCTGATGATGTCCTGCTGCTCAAAGCCGTAGATGTCGTAGGACTGCCCACCCCTGCGCAGAAACACCTCGGCCCGGTAGTAAACAGGGGGATTGGCGCTCTCCTGCTCGCCGCCCCCTGGGGCGTAGTCCGGCACCGGATGCTCCAGCATGCGGATTTCATAGATAAAATCCAGCTGCTCCTCCTTGACTACCTCGAGGAAAATCCGCGAGGTGTCCTCCTCGAACTGGACCTCGGCATGCCACCCCTGCTTGTGCAGCTCCCGCTGCACCCTGTGCATGGCTTTGCTCACCGTGGTGGCGATAAATCCAGCCACCTGATCGCGGTCGGGGAAGGTCACCAGCCCCAGCAGCCGCCTTCGCCACACCCCAGGCCCCATTGCCCCGATGTGGCGGTGCTGCAGGTCGGTCTCCAGGCTGGTGCTCTGGTGACCCTCGATCACCAGCGCCCGCCACAACCCCACAGCGGACACAATCATGATCAGGGAGAAGGGCAGCGCGGTGGCAATGGTCATGGCCTGGAGGGCATTGAGCCCCCCGGCCAGCAACAGGGTGGCGGCCACCACCCCCTCCGCGGACGCCCAGAACACCCGCTGCCACACCGGGGTCGCGGCGGAACCCCCGGACGCCAGGGAATCGATCACCAGAGATCCGGAGTCCGAAGAGGTGACAAAAAAGGTAATGATCAACAGTACGGTGAGAAAAGAAACGACAGCGGAGAGGGGCAATATTTCATAGAGCCGGAACAGGGCGGTGGCGTGGTCCGCCTGGACATCCCCGATCAGCGTCTTGTAGCCCTCGTTCATGATCAGGTGCAGGGCGGTGTCGCCAAAAATGGAAAACCACAAAAAAGTGAAGATGGTGGGCACCAGCATCACCCCCACCACGAACTGGCGAATGGTGCGCCCGCGGCTGATTCTCGCGATAAACAGCCCGACAAAGGGCGCCCAGGCGATGGTCCAGCCAAAGATGAACAGGGTCCAGTTGCCGATCCAGTCGCTGCGGGAATAGGCCTGCAAATTAAAGGTACGCTCCACGATATTGTTCAGGAAACTGCCGGTATTCTGCAAAAAGCCCTCGAGGCTGTGGATGCTGGGCCCCACCGCAAAGACAAACAGCATCAGGGTAACCGCCAGCACCATATTGACAATGGACAGGCGCTTGATCCCCTTGTCCAGGCCGGCCACTACCGACAGGATTGCCAGCCCACTGATGATGGCGATGGCGATGATCTGTACGGTGATGCCGACGGGAATCTGCGGCCACAGGTAATTGATACCGGCATTGATCTGGGCGACCGACAGCCCCAGGGTGGTGGCGATACCAAACATGGTGCCGAGAATGGCAAACACATCCACCATATGGCCGACGGGTCCATAGATCTTGTCGCCGATAAGCGGATACAGGGCGGAGCGCATCGACAGCGGCAGGCCGTGACGGAAGGCAAAGTAGGCCAGCACCAGCCCCACCAGGCCGTAAATGGCCCAGATATGGAAACCCCAGTGGAAAAAGGCTATCTGCATGGCCTGGCGGGCGGCATCCACTGTCTCGCCGGCCCCCGCCGGCGGTGTGGCGTAGTGCAGCACGGGCTCCGCCACGCCAAAAAACAGCAGGGCGATGCCGTAGCCGGCAGAGAACAGCATGGCAAACCACTCGGGGAAGCTGTACTGGGGCTCGGCGTGGTCTGGACCCAGCTTGATATGGCCCCACCGGGTAAAGGCGATGGCCACGATAAAGACCAGGAAAAAGGCCACCGCCAGCATATAGAACCAGCCGAAGGTCTGAGTGATATAAGCAAGAGTGGCGCTGAAGGCCTCGCCAGCCAGTTCCGGGTTGCTGATGGTGCCCAGCACCAGCAGCGCGATCACCACAACGGCGGGAACAAAGACGGGAACCAGGAGGGTGGATCCCGAGCCACTTTTTGTCAGGCTCATCCTCTCGACCTTATCGGCAATGGGTGTGCAACCCATGATGGTGGCAGGCCGGGAGAATTGCAAATCGCCGGGGCGTGGCGAATGGCGCTGACGTGAGGGATTGTTGGTGCTCTGTAGCCCGACCACACCGCGGTCGGGCTCAACTCCGGTCCGTTGGCCCCAGTGGGCCTATGTCAAGCTTTGCCAACGCCGAGTCACACCATTTGGCAACGCGAGCTGTTAGCAAATTTTGCCCATGGCCCACTAGTGCTTCTTCAATTTGATTTTGGCCAGATCGGATTGGTGTAGGAGCCCGGTCCTCCGGGCGA
>CAZWUP010000377.1:0-2435 GCA_964637045.1 uncultured Porticoccaceae bacterium
CGGGGGCCCATGAGCCAAGGAGGCTAAGATCTAACCGGCATGCATTCAGCTGCCGGGTTGTACCATCGGTCCCCCTCAGCCCGGATCCCCGATGCCGGTGTGTTCCCGCAGGTGGCGGAACAACTTGCGGCTGGCGGCGGGTGGTTTGTGTTCGGCGCGCTCTTTGTGGGCCTGGCGGATTAGTGTCCGCAACTCCTGGCGGTTGAGGTCGGGAAACTCCTCCAGGGCGGCCCCCAGGGCGCTGTCCCCCTCGGCGATCAGCTGGTCGCGAAGTTGTTCCAGGCGGTGGAAGTGCTGACGGAAGATCTTGCTCTCGTTGCCCACCTGCTCAAGTACCCCTTGAATGGCGGCCACGTCCTCGTTCTGCATGTGTTTGCCAATGAACTGGAGCTGGCGACGGCGGGCTTCGTTCTGCTTGAGGCGCAGGTACAGGGCCATGGCCTCGCGCATGTCTTCCGACAGGGGCAGGCGCTGGAAAATGCCCTTGGGCAGGGCCATGATCTCCTTGCCCAGGTCCTGCAGGGCCTGTTTTTCCCGCTTGAGTTCCGACTTGCTCGGCCCCCGCTCGCTGTTTTCCCCAAGGGGGTCGTCGTCAAAATCAGGCATAGAACAGTGTCGCCAGGCCGAGGAATGAGAGGAAGCCGACCACGTCGGTAACCGTGGTCAGCACCACGCTGCCCGCCAGTGCCGGGTCGATGCGGATGGTTTTGAGAATGACCGGCAGCAGCGATCCGGTGATTGCCGCGGTGAGCAGGTTGATCACCATGGCGGCGGCGATAATCACCCCGATCATGATGTCGTCGAACCACACCGAGGCGATGCCCCCCATCACCAGGGCCCAGATTAGGCTGTTGATGGCGCCGACGGCAAATTCCTTGCTCAGCAGCCATTTGATGTTGTTGCGGGTCACCTGACCCAGGGCCAGGCCGCGGACCACCACGGTCAGGGTCTGGCTGCCGGCCACCCCGCCCATGCTGGCCACGATGGGCATCAGGATGGCCAGCGCCACCACCTTCTCGATGGTGGCTTCAAACATGTTGATCACCGAGGAGGCGAGCAGGGCGGTGATCAGGTTCACCCCCAGCCACACGATGCGCCGCGGTGCGGCGTTCTGCACCGAGCTGAAGGTTTCCTCCTCGTCGCTGAGGCCGGCCATCCCCAGCAGGGAGTGGTCGGCGTCCTCGATGATCACGTCCACCACGTCGTCGATGGTGATTCGCCCCAGCAGCTTGCCCTGGCTGTCCACCACCGGGGCGGACACCCAGTCGTGGCGCTCGAACAGCTTGGCCACCTCGGAGTCGGACATGGTGGCGGGGATCGCCTCCACGTCCGTGGTCATCAGCTCTCGCACAGTGAGATTGGGACTGCCGGTGAGCAGCTTGCGAATCGGCAGGGTGCCGAGAAACCGGTCGTTGCGATTGACCACAAAGAGGGCGTCGGTGACCTCGGGGATCTCCTCGTGGCGGCGCAGGTAGCGCAGCACCACATCCAGGGTGAGGTCGGGGCGCACGGTGATGGCGTCCGTGTTCATCAGGCCGCCAGCGGTGTACTGGTCGTAGGTGAGAATGCTCTCCACCCGTTGGCGGTCCTGTTCCCCCATGGCCTGGAGAACTTCGGCAATCACCTGGTCCGGCAGTTGCTGCATGATGTCGGCGACGTCGTCGGCATCCAGATCCTCGAACAGGGCGGCGATTTCGGCACTGTCCATGCCGCTGAGGAATTCCTGCTGAACCTGTTCGCTCAGCTCGCCGATGACTTCGCCCTCGAACTCCTCGTCCAGCAGCTCCCACAGGATGCGCCGCGCCTTGGGGGGGGCGGACTCGATATGGTGGGCGATATCGGGGATGGGCAGGTTGTTGAGCATATGGCCCAGACGCTTCACATCCGAAGGATCGACGATCTGGTCGATTTTGGATAACAGTGAGAGCTGGCTGGCCTTGGTTGCCACGGAATAACTGCCTGTAGGTGGGTGTTCGGGGGCCATTTTACACGGCGGCGGCAGCCGGTGGCCAACTTCCGCCGGATTGGGTCAGTGGGGGGCTACTGCTCTTCGCCGAAGCAGTCGCCGATCAGCTCGGTGACGGCCTGGAGGGCAGAGGTTTCATCGCTGCCGTCAAACTGGAAGTTGAGGGTGGTGCCCTGGCTGGCGGCCAGCAGCATCAGGGACATCACGCTCTTGGCGTCCACCAGCTTGCCGTTCTTGCCGGCCTTGACAGTACACTTGAAGGTATTGGCAGTGGCCGCCAGCTTGGCGGCGGCCCTGGCGTGCAGCCCGAGCTTGTTGATAATGGTGATGTCGGTCTCAATCATCGCAGTATAAAAGCCTGTGTGCCAATTTCTGTCAAGAAAAGATTGGCCCCGCCCACGGGGCTGGCTCCAGCCTGCGGGAAAGGTGCCGGGACTGTGGTCAGGGGTCGATGGGGGTATCCAGCTCC
>CAZWUP010000378.1:0-2428 GCA_964637045.1 uncultured Porticoccaceae bacterium
ATTTGGGGCCGGTGGGGTTCGCGCTGCTGTGCAGCGCCAGTTTTGCCGAGGCTCGGCGGATCAGCCTGCGCTACCGCCTGCTCAAGGATCCGGCGACGTTCTACGCCCACAGATTGAGGGATTCCCGCTGGGAAATGGTGTTCCAGGAAACCTATCCTTTCCCGGAGGATGTGAAGCGCTTCTACCTGGAGGGCAATCTGATTCGCAGCCACAGGTTCTGCGTCTCCCTGAGCGGCAGAGCCGATGTGATTGATGCCGCCGAACTCGCCTGTGAAGCGCCCGCCCATGCCGGGCGTTACACCGAGTTGTTGCCGTTTCCGGTGCGTTTTGGCGCCGCCGAAAACCTGGTCCACTTCAACCAGACCCTGCTGGAATTTCCCCTGCCGCTGGCCAATAGCGAAACCCAGGCCCTGTGCCTTGCCGCCTGCAACGCCAAGTTTGCCGCCCTGGAACAGGGGGAAACCCTGGCCACCAAGGTCCACAAGGAATTGCTGGCTTTTCACTACCAGCACCCGGGACGGGCTGCGCGCCTGGAGGAGATAGCCCTCAGGTTCTACCTGAGCCCGCGAACCCTGCGCCGCAAGCTGGGGGAAGAGAGCACCTCCTTCCAGCGAATCCTGGGGGAAGTGCGCCGGGATCTGGCCCTGCATTACCTGGCCAATACCAACCTCTCCGCCAAGGAGATCGCCTTTACGCTAGGCTACAGTGCCGTGAACAACTTTATACGGGCATTCAAGGAGTGGACGGGGCAACGGGTCACGGATGTTCGCCGCGGCACCGACGGAGACTGTCCGGAGGTGGACAAACCGGAACCGGGTCAGCGGCAGGGGCATACCAAAGCCGGCTAACCCGCCCTGCCACTGCCCGCCGGGGGACACAACCCCCTCGACCCGAGTCCAAGGCAGTGGAAGCGGGGTCAACCCCCCCGGTACCTGAGTTCGAAGGGGCGAGTCATGGTGCAGGTCATGCCCTGCTGGGTAACGACGGACTTGAGATCGCCGACGATCCACTCCTCGGAGTTGAGCTTCCAGTTGAAATCTATGGTCATCGGGATACCGTCCTGGGCGCCACCCACGGTGCCGGTGTAACGACCGCTGGTGCCGTCCACCGCACGCATGGTGAGCGGCGCCGTGTCCTCCGCCATGCCGGTGCCCACCACGGTCCAGCCACAGTCCCGGATTTCGAGGGTGCCGGGCTCCTGGGAGGGCTGCAGCGGCATATTGATCATGGCCCCGCACACCATCCGCCCAAGCTGATTGGAGACGTTCCAGACCCCGGCCATGGGCACCATCTGCGGCGCTTCACAGTCCTCTGAACTGCCGATAACCGGGTCTCCAGGTTCCGCCGGCTGCGCGGGCCCGGCGGGGGCTGGCGGGGTGCTCTGCCCTGCTCCCGGCTGGGCTGATTGGCCGGGCGCCATCTCACTGGCACGATAGCGGAACAGGCAGGACACGGTCTCCCCCGGGTCGATCCCGAATTCCGCTGAGGAGGTCGGCACCCGACCCCGGCTGAGCGTTGGACTGCCGCCGTCGTCGCACTCGATGGCGGTCAACAGGTACCCGGGCACCGGGCCAGTCGCCGTGGTCGTGTAGGAGCCGGGGGCAAGACCCTCCGCCGCCAGGGTGCCACCGTGGCCAATGGTGCCGCCGGGGACGCCGTCAAACACCACCACCCCACCTCCCGAGGGCTCCATCTCCACCCGCACCTGGGCGCTGCCCGCCGCGTCCCCGCCGAGGGCGTTGGCAAGGCCGGTGCCGGCGAGTAGGACAGCGGCAAGGGCGGAAACTCCTACGGCATTGACAGTTTTCATGACCCCTACCCTCCCCTCGGGCACTGCTGATATGGTTGACAAGATAGTCTGGTGACGCCCGCCCTGCCAAACCGTCAAGCTCACTGCGCGGTCACCGATCGACCACACCCTGGCCAAGGGGATACAGGGAGGCCCTCTAACCCTAGACCCAAAAACCCGCCTTTACAAACCCAGCCGGGCCTCAGCACTGGCCTTTGCTCTTCCCCACCAACAGGGTTTGCATCATCCGGGGTAACGCAACCACATGGCCATGGTAGAAATGTACGGCGATCTCGAAATGTATTTTCGAGATCGCCGATTATTGCAGGGGCTTGCAATGGCACCCGTGTTATGGGGTCAGGTCTTGGGTTTTGCATTACACATAAGTCAGATTAAACGGCTATAGGGCGGTGGTGGCCGAGGGCAGAGGTTTCCAGCACCGGCACGAGTACATCCCTGTAGCCTGCGTCGGCGACGTCCTGTCGCCGACGCTGCTGGAAACCTCTGCCCTCGACCCCAAAGTGTCGCCCTAATTTCCGACTTGTGAGTAATGCAAAAGTCGGCCCTGTGCCAGCCATCAACTGAGCTGAAGGCTTGCCGAGTTACTAAACAAGTATGCCTTCACCAGCATCTGTCTGC
>CAZWUP010000379.1:0-2422 GCA_964637045.1 uncultured Porticoccaceae bacterium
AGAGTCGCCATCAGGGTAAAGCATTCGCGTATATTGGTTGTGTCGGTGTAGGGGGTGTGCAGTTCATCGGTGTGGCGTTCGGCGACGATGCCCACCACGTGATCGAGTAAATGAAGGTATTTGAAGCCAAATTCGTCCGCCTGTTTGACGAATTTTAGCAAGGGTTCCAGTTCTGGGCCGAATTGGGGCCAGCTGTAGAGGGTTACCCCAAGTTCAATATCGGAAATCATAAATTCACCTTGTTCTCTGGCTGCCGGATCTACTCCAGTCAGGCCGCGGGTTAATAATATCTCGCTTTGCAGCGAGTCGTGGTCAATTTGGAGCGCCTAAGCCGCCACTGCGATCACCGCCATCATCAGTGCGCAACGAATAGGGTTTGGTTCTATTTGCGCACAGTGGCGCCAATATTGGAGCCATTTTTCTGTTCCTCTCCGGGGTAGCCTCCGCCACCAAATTCCCGGTCCAGAGCCTTGTAGTCAATGGCAAAGGCGTTGAGGGGAAGTTCCGGGGCAAAGTGAATAATCCGCGGCGTTTTGTACCTGGCGATACGGGATCTCACAAACTCCTGGAGTTCTTCCACGGTGACGTTTAGATCAGGCTTGGTAACGACTACCGCGGTAACCAATTGTCCCCAGTCGGCATCCGGAGTGCCTATAATGGCGGCATTGGTTACTGCAGGATGGGTTTTGAGCACATTCTCCACCTCAGCGGCATAGACGTTTTCGCCACCGGATTTCACCATCTGGGACTTTGGGCCGACGAAGCTGATGGTGCCATCGCGATCCCGGCGCGCCAGATCCCGGGTGTGCCACCAGCCGTCAGCGGACAGGCGTTCGGCATTGAGTTCGGGACGGTTCCAGTAGCCGAGACCGGCCACGGGTCCGCGGATAACCAGTTCGCCCACCTCGCCGGCGCCCACCATGGCGCCAGTGTCATCTACCACCTTGGCCTCCACCATGGGCGCCGGGCGGCCGCAGAAGGGGGTGCTGCCCTCGCCGGCAAAGGCGCCGACAATCACCGGGCCCACCACTTCGGTCTGGCCAGTGCCGCTGATTCCCGGCCCACGGCTGGTCATCTCGGTCCACCCAGGGATGGTGAGGGGGCTGCGGAAACAGCTTAGATCATGGCTGCCGTCAGCGTTGAGCTCCGCGATCTTCTTGGCAGTAGGGGGCTGTACGGTGCCGTTGGTAAGCCGCTCACTGCCGATCAGATCGAGAATCTCACCGGCATCTGTGCTTCTCGCAAAGCACAGAGTACCGCCTGCGATAAAGGTGGGCAGCATGTCCAGCCAAGAGGTGATGTGGAAGGTGGGGGCGCTGACTAGGGTTTTGGTATCACTGGTGGCCTCGAAGACGTTGACATGTACCAGGGACTGTAGGAACAGGCCCGGCTCGGAAATTTGGGCGCCATTGGGCTGGCCGCCAAAGGCACCGGTATAGAGCACCAAAAGGGCGCGGCCTGTGTCCGGGGCGGCGGGAGTGTCGGTGCCTTCGGGTGATGCGTCTGCCAGTAGTTGCCGGTAGCCGTCGGAACCCTGGCCATCCAGGGAGATCCAGTGACTGGCGAGCCCTGGGGCCTGGATTTTGGCATCGCTCACCGTCGGGGCGAATTCCATCTCCTGCCAGAAAACCAGTGCCGGGTCGAAGTCACGCAATACAAAGGCAATCTCGGCGGCGGACTGACGCCAGTTGACCAGACAGAAGCTGGCGCCCAGGCGACTGCAGGCGAGAAAGATTTCGAGCAGGGCATGGCTGTTCTGGCCCAGCCACAATATCCTGCTGCTCTCTGTTACCCCCAGGGCCGCCATGGCGTTTGCCACCCGGTTGACCCTGTCGTAAAGCTCACCAAAGGACAGCCGGGTATCGCCGCAGACGACGGCTTCCTGGAGAGGGTAGCTAAATCTGTGCTGGTTCAGCAGGCGATAAAAACTGGGAAACGCCGAGTACATGTCTATTCTCCTGTTTATTGGGGGACCACCGGGGCCGGCACATTCTCCAATAGTTTGTGATGGCTATTTGGTAATGATGGGTGCGGGCTCCCCCTCGGGGTAAAACTGTTCCGCCCAGCGGCGCACGGTCAAAAAAGCCTTGCCCTCCAGGGGTGCATAGGGTGCGCGCTTCATATAGACCATATTGTCCCAGATAAAAAAATCCACCTGGTTCTGGTGACGCTGTTCCTCTACGCAGGCGCAACTGCCCTGTCGGCGATCGGCGTCGTCTTTGGTAAGGACAAGCTCATAGGCAGGGCGGTGCTCATCGCGGCTGTCGGTCTGGTGGCGCAGACGGCATCTCTCGGCTTCCGGTGGGCGCGGGTCGGCCACGGACCGTACCTCGGCTTCTATGAGGTTGCAGCGGCGCTCGTGCTCTTCGTGGTGGCCACGTTCGTCTTCGTGGCGTGGCGACAGCCACGGCTTGCCAGCGCG
>CAZWUP010000380.1:0-2394 GCA_964637045.1 uncultured Porticoccaceae bacterium
GATACCCGCACTGGCGAGGTGGACACCGCCGAGCTGGAAGACGAGCTCAATTTCGATGTGGAGTCGTTCAACAGGAAAGTCATCACCGAAAGTTTTAACCGGGTGATCTGCGAGCAGCTGGTTCAGGAGATCGATCCCGCAGGGGATGAAAAAACCATGATTTTCTGTGCCACCGACCTGCACGCCGACATGGTGAAACGCCTGCTCGACGAGGCCTTCAAGAATGTCTATGGCGACGACTACAACGAGGCGGCGGTGCGCAAGATCACCGCCGCCAGCGACAAGGTCAAGCAGCTTATCCGCCGCTACAAGAACGAGCGCTACCCCAGTATCGCCATTACCGTCGATCTGCTCACCACCGGCATCGATGTGCCCAAAATCTGCAACCTGGTGTTCCTGCGCCGGGTGCGCTCCCGCATCCTTTACGAGCAGATGATCGGCCGCGCCACCCGCCGCTGCGATGAGATCGGCAAAACCGTGTTCCGCATCTACGACCCGGTGGATATCTACGCCGCGCTGGAAGACGTGTGCACCATGAAGCCGCTGGTAAAAGACCCGAACATTACCCTGGAGCAGCTGGCCCTGGAGCTGGCGGACCCAAAAAGCTTCTCCGCCCCCGGCAGTCAGGCGGGCACCAGCCATGCCGACGATGTGCTTGACGACCTCAGCCAGAAGGTCATGCGCATCCTGCGCAGGGCCAGCTACATCGCTGCCAAGCGACCAGATATTCAGCAGCGCCTGGGGGAACTGGAACAGCTCTGGGGGGTTGAGCCGGGCAAGCTGCACCAGCACCTCCATAAAATGGGCGCCCGCAAGGCTAGTGAATTCCTTGCCACCCACGCCAACCTGATTGACCAACTCAATAATGTCCGCGATCTCCTGGGCAGCGAGCTGAAGCCGCTGATCTACGAGGGTGAGGATGAATTCAAAAGCCGTACCCAAACCTACGGCGTGCGTGATAAGCCCAAGGACTACCTGGACAGCTTCAACCAGTTTATCCGAAACCAGATAAACCAATCCGCTGCCCTGTCCGTGGTGGTGAACCGCCCCCGTGACCTCACCTGCGAGCAGCTGAAAGAGGTGCGCATGCTCCTCGACCAGCACGGCTACAGTGAGGCCAAACTGCGCACCGCCTGGCGCAGCCAGACCAACCAGGAAATCGCCGCCAGCATCATCGGCTATATCCGCCAGGCAGCATTGGGGGAGGCATTGATCCCCTTCGAGCAGCGGGTACAATCCGCCATGGCGAAAATCTACAACCTGCATCCATGGACCCCCGTCCAGCGCAAGTGGCTGGATCGCCTTGCCCGGCAGCTCAACCACGAAGTCGTGATCGACCAGGACTTCGTCAACCGCGCCTTTGCCACCGACGGTGGCGCCAAGAAACTCAACAGCCTGCTGGGCGAACAACTCAACTCGGTGTTGGAGACGCTTTCCGAATCCCTTTGGGAAGTGGCCAGTTAATTAACCAAGAGACCCCATGAGTAATAACGAAATTGTCCAGAAACTCTGGAACCTGTGCGACGTTCTCCGCGACGACGGCATCAACTACTCCGACTACGTCACCGAGCTGGTCCTGCTGCTGTTCATCAAGATGGAGTACGAGAATACCGAGGCCGGTATCCTGCAACAGCACAAGCTGCCCCAGGGTTGCCGCTGGCCAGACCTGATCGGCAAATCCGGCCTCAATCTGCTCAACCACTACAAACTGATTTTGCTCAAGCTTTCCACTGGCAAGGACGCAGACGGCAAGGTGGTTCACCAGGACCAGCTTATCTCCGCCATCTACGCCGATGCCCAAACCCGCCTGCGGGAGCCCCGCCACCTGGAACAGCTCATCAAGAGCCTGGATACCATCGACTGGTTCAGCGCCCGCAAGGATGGCCTCGGTGACCTCTACGAGGGCCTGCTGGAAAAAAACGCCAGCGAAACCAAGTCCGGAGCGGGGCAATACTTCACTCCGCGCCCGCTCATCGACAGCATTATTCGCTGTATACAGCCCCAGGCGGGGGAAGTGATTCAGGACCCGGCGGCGGGCACGGCGGGCTTTCTGATTGCGGCGGATGCCTATATCAAGGCCCACACGGATGACCTCTATAACCTCAGCCAAAAGCAGCGCAACTTCCAGAAGAACAAGGCCTTTATCGGTATGGAGCTGGTGCCCGGCACCCGCCGCCTGGCGCTGATGAACTGCCTGCTCCACGGCATGGAGGGCGACGACGAAGGCGTGGTGCACCTGGGCAATACCCTCGGCCTGCCCGGCACGCACTTACCCAAAGCGGATGTGATCCTTACCAACCCACCCTTCGGCACCGCCAAGGGCGGCGGCGGCCCCACCCGGGACGACTTCACCTTCAAAACCAGTAACAAACAGCTGGCCTTTTTGCAGCATAT
>CAZWUP010000381.1:0-2384 GCA_964637045.1 uncultured Porticoccaceae bacterium
CCTTGTGCCAGTGTTTGGGCAGGGTGTCGGTGTTGTTGAGCAGGGTCTCGATATAGCCCACCAGCACCGTCAGCGGGGTGCGCAGCTCGTGGGAGATATTGGCGACAAACTCCTTGCGCATCTCCTCCAGGTGGCGCAGCCGGGTGATGTCCCGCACCATCAACACCACTTCGCCCCGGCCAAAAGTGCCCGCCATGAACTGGAAGATTCGCCCCGGCTCCCGGGGGGCCTGGATTTCCAGGGGCTGGTTGAATTCACTGCTGTGGATAAAGGCGACAAACAGGGGGTTGCGGATCAGGTTGCTGATGACCTCGCCGCGGTCGTTATCGGTGAGATTGAGCAGGGTGGTGGCGCTGGGGTTCCACCAGTCCAGGGTGCGATCCGCGTTGAGCAGAATCATGCCGTCGTCGAGGGCGGAGGTGATCTGGCGAATGCGCAGGGCCAGTCCGGTGTAGTTCTTCTTCGCCTGCTCCACCCGCTGGCGAAGGCGGTACAGCTCGTCGGACATATCTCCCCACACCCCGGTCATCTCCGGCGGCATATCGGTCTTGTCGGATGCCAGCCAGGTGTACAGCTTGTGGATTTTGCGCAGGGTGATCAGGGTGTAGATGGCGCCGCCCACCACCAGGGTTTCGGCGACCAGGCCGTTGACCAGGCCGATAACCACCAGGGCGAAGGCAAGGACCAGCAGGCGCTGGATTTCACTGCGAAGACCTTCCTGCATCTGACCTCGTCAACCTGTTTCGCCGGAAGCCGCAATTGTGGCGACCCGGAGGACGTCTGTCGAGCCTCAGGCCACCGAGAGCCGGGTGGAAAAGCGGTAGCCGGCGCCGCGCACGGTCTGGATCAGTTGCTCGTGGCCATCCACGGAGAGGGCCTTGCGCAGGCGGCGGATATGGACGTCCACGGTGCGTTCATCCATGTAGACATTGCCGCCCCAGACGTGGTCGAGAATCTGATCCCGGGAGTAGACGCGGTCCTGGTGGCTGAGGAAGAAGCCCAACAGGCGGAATTCCGTGGGTCCCATGGCGATGGTCTGGTTGCCGATGGTGACGTGGTGACTGATGGGATCGTAGACCAGACCCTCCACCCGCATTACCTCCTCCGGGATTTGCGGGGCCTTGCGCCGCAGCACCGCCCTGGTGCGGGCGATCAGCTCCCGGGGGGAGAAGGGTTTGGTGACATAGTCGTCGGCGCCCGCATCCAGACCCTGGACCATATTGTCCTCATCGGTCTTTGCGGTGAGCATGATCACCGGGGTTTTCTCCGTCAGTTCGTCGCGGCGCAGGCGGCGCAACAGTTCCACCCCGCTGGTGTTGGGCATCATCCAGTCGAGCAGCACCAGGTCTGGATTTTCATCGATGATCAAGGCGTGGCCGTCGCGGGCGTTGGCCGCCTGCAGGCAGCGGAAGCCGGCGGCCTCCAGGGCGATGCCCACCATGTCGCGAATGGCGGCCTCGTCGTCGATAATCAGAATGGTCTGTTCTGTCATAAAGAATCAATCGTAATGCAGCGCCTGCTATTAGAAGGGGCCTGTATGACAGGATTGTGACAGTGTGGCGGACAAAACTCGAGCCATTGTGGCCACTTGGAGCAATCAACCCCGGACCACAAAGTCGAGGACAATGGCGGCAAACAGGGTGAGGCCGATCCAGCGATTGTCCATAAAGGCGCGGAAACAGCCCTCCCGGTCCCGGCCCCGGGCGGAGTACAGCTGGTGGCCAAAGAGGGCGGCCACCACCGCCACCCCCAGGTAGTAGCTTGCCCCCAGGCCAAAGGCGGCCCCCGCAGCGGCGAAGGCGCTGGTGGCGGCCAGCTGCAGGGCGGCGAGGATAGGCAGGTCCCGGCGACCAAACAGGATGGCGGTGGACTTGACGCCGATCTTGAGGTCGTCGTCCCGGTCCACCATGGCGTAGAAGGTATCGAACACCAGGGTCCAGCACACCACCGCGACGGCGAGAATCCACAGTTCCGCGGGCAGTTGCTCCCGCTGGGCGGCGAAGGCCATGGGGATGCTCCACGCCCAGGCCACCCCCAGCACCAGCTGGGGCAGATGGGTGTGGCGTTTCATAAAGGGGTAGGCGGCGATGATCACCACCCCCAGGCAGGCGAGGGTGACGGTGAGGGGGTTGGTGAGCAGCACCAGGGCAAACCCGGCCATGGACAGGGCGGCGAACAGGGCCAAGGCCTCGCCGGGCTTGATCCGACCGGTGGCCAGGGGCCGGTAGTTGGTGCGCGCCACCAAGCCGTCGATGTTGCGGTCGGCGTAGTCGTTGATCACACAGCCCGCGGCGCGCATGACAAAGCCGCCGGCGATAAAAATCAGCAGGATGTCCAGGTCCGGCACCCCCTCCGCCGCCAGCCACAGGCCCCACAGGGCCGGC
>CAZWUP010000382.1:0-2382 GCA_964637045.1 uncultured Porticoccaceae bacterium
CGTCGAAGCCGCCGTCGAAGGTGGCGAAGTAGATCTCCTCGGTGCCGCACTGGCCAATATGAACCACGTCGCACCCGGCGTCGCGAATGCCATTGGCCACCGCGTCACAGAGCGCCGGGCTGGTGAGGCGGATATCGTGACCGATGACGATGCGCCTGGCGGCCAACACCTGGGCGAAGGCCCGGCCGATGCGGTAGGCGATGTCCTCGTTGAGCTGGTCGGGCACGCGGCCGCGAATATCATAGGCCTTGAAGCAGGTGAGACTGTCGGTCACGGATTGTCCCTTTTGTAGATGTGCTGGTAGACATGGTTGGTGGCGGCCACATAGCCGTCGACGCTGCCGCAGTCAAAGCGGATGCCGCGAAACCTGTAGGCCAGCACCCGGCCCTTCTTGGCCAGGGTGCAGAGGGCGTCGGTGATTTGCACCTCGCCATTCTTGCCCGGCGGGGTGTGGCGCAGCACTTCGAAGATGTCCGGGGTCAGTACGTAGCGGCCGATAATGGCCAGGTTGCTGGGGGCCTCCTCGGGGCGGGGCTTTTCCACCATGTCGGAGACGGTGTACAGGCCCTCCTCCAGCTCCTCGGCGTCGATTACCCCGAACTTGTGGACCTGGTCGCTGGGCACCTCGGTGATGGCCACCACGGACTTGCCAAACCGCCGGTAGACCTTGACCAACTGCTCGAGCACCGAATCCTCCCCCTCGGGCACCAGACACAGGTCGTCCGCCAGCACCACGCCAAAGGGTTCGTAGCCCACCAGCAACTCCCCCACCAGGATGGCGTGGCCCAGGCCCTTCATCTCCGGCTGGCGGGTGGTGGAAAAGGTGGCCCTCTGGATCACATCCCGGATACAGGCCAGATGCTTCTCCTTTTCGGTGCCCGCGATCTGGTGCTCCAGTTCGTAGCTGACATCGAAGTGATCGTTGATCGCCCGCTTGCCGCGGCCGGTGACAAAGCCGATTTGGGTCAGGCCGGCGGAAATCGCCTCTTCCACCCCGTACTGGACCAGGGGTTTATTGACGACGGGCAACATTTCCTTGGGCATGGCTTTGGTGGCCGGCAGGAACCGGGTACCGTAACCGGCGACGGGAAACAGGCATTTTCTGATCATTCTTCCCCCTCTAGGGCAGTTGAGTTTGATAGGGTAAGCAATATACGCGCAAGCCGTGTGCCATTATGCCCCAAAAAGATGACAGTATTCGGGTGACAAGGGTCGCTCCCGCCGTCGGTTTACGGCAACTTTTTCCTTGATCGACAATGCCTTAAGCCGTAAAAAACGCTATTTTGCTGGACATGGGGGCGGTTTCCGCTAGAATAATCCGTCATTTTATACCCACCCCGGCCCCCGCCGGGAACCAACCACAGGATCATCCCTTGAGCGAACCCTTCATCCGCCAAAGCAGCTACTCCAAGGAAGACATTCTCGCCTCCAGCCGCGGCGAGCTGTTTGGCGCCGACCGCGCCAGGCTGCCAGCCCCCAATATGTTGATGCTCGATCGCATCACCCTGATCACCGACGACGGCGGCAAATACGGCAAGGGCCAGCTGGTGGCTGAACTGGATATCCACCCCGATCTGTGGTTCTTTGCCTGTCACTTCCCCACCGACCCGGTGATGCCGGGCTGCCTGGGCCTCGACGCCATGTGGCAGCTGACGGGCTTCTTCCTCGCCTGGCGGGGCAACAAGGGCAAGGGCCGGGCCCTGGGAGCCGGGGAGGTCAAGTTTTTCGGCCAGGTTCTGCCCAATGCCAAGAAGGTCACCTACCGCCTGGATATCTCGCGAATCATCGAACGCAAACTGGTGATGGCCATCTCCGATGGCAGCATGGAGGTGGACGGCCGGGAAATCTACAGCGCCAAGGACCTGCGGGTGGGTCTGTTCACCTCAACCGATAATTTCTAATTCCCGGGGCTTCCACTACACTTGCGGGCAGAGGCCATTCTCCAGACTACCAAGGAGTCATCCATGAGACGCGCTGTGATTACAGGTATAGGCATAGTTTCCTGTATCGGCAATGACAAGAATTCGGTTACCGAGGCTCTGAGGGCCGGTCGCTCCGGCATCAAGTTCAAAGAGGAATACCGGGAAATGGGCCTGCGCAGCAATGTCGCCGGCCAGATCGACCTCGACCCGGCGGACTTCATCGACCGCAAGAACCTGCGTTTCATGGGCAACGCGGCCGCCTACGCCTATATCGCCATGGACCAGGCCATCAAGGACTCCGGCCTCAGCGACGACATGGTGTCCAATCCCCGCACCGGCATCATCATGGGCTCCGGCGGCGTGTCCGGGGAGAAGTTTGTCGAAACCATCGACGTGGTGCGGGAGAAGGGCGTCAAGCGCGCCGGCCCCTACCGGGTCACCCAGATCATGGCCAGCACCG
>CAZWUP010000383.1:0-2377 GCA_964637045.1 uncultured Porticoccaceae bacterium
GGCCGGGGCTTTTGTTTTTGGCACCGCTGCGGCAGCGACACCCCCTTCGTGGTAAGTTACGCCCTTTTGAGAGGAATCACCCGCCATGCCAGTCTACGCCCTGGGGGACAAGCGCCCCCGCATTCACCCCACCGCCTGGATTCACCCCGACGCCGTGCTGATCGGCGACGTTTGGGTGGACGAGTACGCCAGTATCTGGCCCTGTGCGGTGATCCGCGCCGACAACAGCCCGGTGCGCATCGGCGCCCGCACCTCCATCCAGGACGGCACCGTGATCCACACCCAGCCGGTGAATATGACCAGGGTGGGTGCCGACTGCGTGATCGGCCACCTGGTACACCTGGAGGGCTGCACCATCGAAGATCGGGTGTTGGTAGGTTCCAATGCGGTGGTCCTGGAGCGGGTGATCTGCCGCAGCGGCAGCCTGGTGGGCGCCGGCGCCATGGTGGCCGCCGGCACCGAGGTGCCCCCCCGAGCCCTGGCGGTGGGGGTGCCGGCCAGGATCAAACCCGATGCGGTGAATCCCGAAATGATCCTGAAAACTGCCGGCTACTACCTGGAGCACCTGGCGGAACACCGGGATGGCATGCGCCAGGTGGCGATCGACAGCTGCCATCGGGAGGATGTATTTGCGCAGCAGTAAGGGTCAGGTACCTGTCGGGCCGCCCTGAACTGATCCCTGGGTGATGGCGCTGAGGTAAGCCCAGCGACACTATAAGGCAGGGGTGGGGGTGCCGGATTTTCGCGGCGCGCCATGGATACTCCTTTCGGGGTCCGGCCCACAGGCACAGCTTGCTGGCGTTCGGCTGTACACAACGCCTTGCTTTGTCACCGCGTAACTATTCAGCACATCTTCAAGGCGCACGATTGTCAGCCGAAGCAGGCACCTTCAGCCAGAACCGTCATCGGCAGGGATGCCGATGTCGAGCCTCCAGGGATGGATTCACGGCGTGTTCTGGCTGAAGGTGCCCGCTTCGGCGGTTCGCAGCTCCAGTGCTGATTATTAACCCGGCATGAATTATCGTCGGGTTAACAAGCGGTGCAGGGCCGACTTTGCAGGAGCAAAAATCTGCCCTGCTGCAGACCATCAGGCGCCAACCTGCTCCTCTCTGATCCTGTCCCGCAGATCCCGCTTGAGCACCTTGCCCATGGCATTGAGGGGGAAGGCATCGACAAAAATCACATGGCGGGGCACCTTGTAGTTGGCCAGACGGCGCCGGCAGTGGTCGATCACCTCCTCCCCACTCAAGACACCCGCGACCCTGGGGATCACGAAAGCGGCGCCCACCTCGCCAAAGCGCGGGTCCGGGGCGCCCACCACCGCCACCTGGGCGACACCCTCCATTTTCGCAATGACGTTCTCCACCTCCGCCGGGGCGACATTGAAGCCGCCCATGATGTAGATGTCCTTCTTGCGGTCGGTGATGCGCAGGTAGCGGTCCTCGTTCATGGTGACGATATCCCCGGTGTGCAGCCAGCCATCGCTGATGGCGGCGGCGGTGGCCTCGGGGTCGTCGTAGTAACCGGGGGTGACCATAAATCCCTTAACCCAAAGCTCCCCCTGTTCCTGGGGCTCCACCTCATCGCCGTCGTCATCCACCACCACCGCCTCGATCTCGTCGATGACCCGCCCGGCGGTGGTGGCGATCAGGTGTGGCGCATCGCCGCGGCGGTTGACCGACACAAAGCCGTGGTTCTCGGTGAGACCGTAGCCGGTGATGGCGTACTCCACCCCCAGCTCATCGCGAACCCGGTGGACCAGGTGTTCGGGCACAGTGGTGGCGGAAATCACCACCGAATCCAGGCTCGACAGATCGTAGCTGTCCCGCTCGGGGTCGTCGAGCATCGCCTGGAACATGGTGGGCGAACCACCCATGTGGGTGATGCCCTCCCGCTGGATCATCGCCAGGGCGGTGCGGCCGTCGAACACCGCCACGGGGTGGCTGACGGCGCCGTGGTCGAGGGCCATCATCCACCCGGCCTTGTAGCCGAAGCAGTGAAAAAAGGGGGTGGTGATGATGCAGTGCGAGCCGGCCGCCATGCCGTAGGAACGGTTGAAAATCCGGTAGGCTTCGAGACTGGCGCCGTGGCGCAGCAGCACCCCCTTGGGCATGCTGGTGGTGCCGGAGGTGAACATGATGTCACAGATATCATCCCCCGTGAGGGCGGCGATGCGCCTGTGCACCTCGCCCTCCTCCACGGCGCTGCCGTCCGCCAATAGCCGGGCCAGGTCGGGGCTGTCGAGCCCGCCGGGCAGGGGCAACTGGACGACATCGCCGAGGGCCCGCAGGTTGGGGTCCTGGGCCATCAACATGGCCTGGTAGTCGACGCCGAGAAAATCCTGCGGCGTGCCGATCGGCGTCAGCACCCCGTGCCA
>CAZWUP010000384.1:0-2365 GCA_964637045.1 uncultured Porticoccaceae bacterium
CCGTAAACCCATCCCTGGGGGCTCGACGGCGGCATCCCCGCCGCCGACGGTCTCGAAAACCCCTCCCGGGACTCAGGCCCGTCATGGCGGGGGGGTTGAGCAGATACCACTGCGGTCGGGGTTCACAGCCCACAGAGATTGCCGCCCCCACTGACAACTGCGAGCTCCACGGGACAAGGGGGGTATTGTGAGCGCCACCGGCGTAATTGCATTTCTCGGCGGCATCGGCCTGTTTTTGCTGGGTATGAAGCTGATGACCGAAGGCCTCAAGGTGGCCGCCGGCGATACCCTGCGCACCCTGCTGGCGGCGGCTACCCGCAGTCGCCTGCGGGGGCTGCTCTCGGGAGTGCTGATCACCGCCATGGTGCAGTCCTCCACCGCGGTGATCTTCGCCACCATCGGCTTCGTCAATGCCGGGCTGCTGTCCCTGGGGCAGGCGGTGGGCATCATCTTCGGCAGCAACCTGGGCACCACCCTCACCTCCTGGATCGTCGCCCTGTTGGGGTTCAATGTGGACCTGCAGGCCCTCGCCATGCCCGCCATCGCCATCGGCATGGCCCTGTGGGTGGTGTTTGGCACCCGCCAGCAGGGGGCCCTGGGCCAGGCTCTGGTGGGGTTTGGCATTTTTTTCCTCGGCATCGATGTGCTCAAGGACAGCTTTGCCGGCATCGGCGACGCCATCGCCCTCGACAGCTGGGCGGGGAAGGGCGTTTTCAGCCTGCTGCTGTTTATTGCCATCGGCGTGGTGATGACCCTCCTGATGCAGTCCTCCAGCGCCGCCCTGGCGGTGACTCTCACCGCCGCGGCCGGGGGGTTGATCCCCTTGTCGGCGGCCGCGGCCATGGTCATCGGCGCCAATGTGGGCACCACCTCCACCGCGGCCTTCGCGGTTCTCGGCGCCACGGCCCCCGCCAAACGGGCCGCCAGCGCCCATGTGGTGTTCAATCTGATTACCGCTGTGGTCGCCACCACCATGCTCCCCCTGTTGTTGTGGCTGGTGGTGGGCATTGCCGGGATCTTGGGTTTCCCCGGCCAAATGGCCACCCAGCTGGCCATCTTCCACACCCTCACCAAGTTGCTGGGGATTGCCATTCTCTGGCCCTTTACCCATTGGCTGGTGGCCTTTCTCGAAACCCGCTTCCGCTCCGTGGAAGAAGATCAGAGCCGCCCCAGGTATCTGGATACCAACGTCCTCAGCGCCCCCTCCCTGGCGGTGGATGCGCTGCTACTGGAGCTCCAGCGAATGAGTGATCTGGCCCGGGATCTGGGGCGGGCGGCGATCAGCGCCGAGCACCCCAATCAAGAGCAGATGGAAGCGGGGCGCCGCATCCTCGACAAGCTCAATCTGGACATCAGTGAATTCATCAGTGGCATCGCCCACCACACCGGGGAGTCCCGGGTCACCGACCTGTTGCCCGACGCCCTGCGGGTGGGCCACTATCTGGCTGAAATCAGCGAAAGTGCGGTGGAAATGGCCCGCCTGCAACCCCGGGCCATCCTCGCTGAGGGTGAATTGGTGGAGCGCCGCAACCAGCTGTGGATGGAGGCGGTGCAGCTGTTGTCCGCCACCGCCCCGTCCGCGGATGGCTGGAGTGAGGATGGCCTGCGACGAGACCGGGAGCAGTTCGAGCAGGCCTATCAGGGCCTCAAGGTTCAGTTGCTGCGGGCGGGCACCAAGGGCACCCTGTCGCCCCGCGCCATGGCCGTGTTGCTGGAGCACCTCAGCGCCCTCCATCGCATGGTGGACCAGGCGGTAAAGAGCTCCATCTACCTGAGTCGGATCATCGCCCAGCACCAGGGCAGGGACCCGGTTGCGGAGGATCCTCCCCCAGATCCCGCCACCGTCGCGGCGGCTGCGGATGCCGAGCACGCCAGGGGTTGATCCTGCCCCGTGCACGGCCTGGGGAGGCTTGCCCGCAAAAGTCAGAGCGCTGCGGAAAGTCAGGCCAGGAGGGTAGCCAGCAGGCCAGCCGCGCCACAGGCCGCAATGGTCTCGATCACGCCGCGACGGAAGCCAAACAAGGCGACCGCGGCGGCGATGGCGATCACTGCCGAGGGCCAGTCGAAGTGCCCGGCAAAGCCCTCCGGCCAGAGCACATGGTAGCCGAAGAACAGGGCCAGGTTGAGCACCACCCCCACCACGGCGGCGGTGATGGCGGTAAGGGGCGCGGTGAACCTGAGGTTGCCGTGGGTGGACTCCACCAGGGGGCCGCCGGCCAGGATGAACAGGAAGGAGGGCAGGAAGGTGAACCAGGTCACCAGGATCGCTGCCAGCGCCCCGGCGGCAAAGCGCAACTGCGAACCAAAAAAGGCGTCCCCATAGGCCCCGATGAAGCCCACAAACGCCACCACCATGATCAAGGGG
>CAZWUP010000385.1:0-2365 GCA_964637045.1 uncultured Porticoccaceae bacterium
GGGGCCCGGCGTCGGAGTCGCTGCGGACCACGGTGCTGCTGCCCCCGGTCTTGGGGGGTTGGCCCCGCTGCAGGGCCGCATCCGGGTTGCTGAGGACTTCCGCGAGGGCCTGGAGCTGGCTGCGCAGGGCAATGGTCAGGCGGCGGAAGTGGCGGTTTACCGCCAGCTGGGTGGAGTCCCGCACCACCTTTTTCATATAGCGGTGGTGGCTGTGGGTGCGCTTGTTGTGCAGGGCCCGCCGCAGTTGCCTGGGGTTTGGCGCAAACCCGGGGTTGGTGTTGCGGTAGGCGGCGAGCAGGCGCTCCTCGCCGCCGGGGGCCATTTCCAGGAGAGTGGCCAGGTTGTCGATGGCCTTGCCGGTGTCGAGGGCGCGCCCCCGGGGCGGGGGCTTCACCGCATCGCCGTCGAGGATATACAGGGTGTCCTTGTGGCGCAGCAGATT
Organism: uncultured Porticoccaceae bacterium; assembly: GCA_964637045.1. Classification (GTDB taxonomy): domain Bacteria; phylum Pseudomonadota; class Gammaproteobacteria; order Pseudomonadales; family Porticoccaceae; genus CAYXXZ01. Next base: position 443 of record CAZWUP010000385.1, read on the forward strand.
GCCGGGGTGCAGGTCGCTGTGGGTGAGGCCGGCGCGGTGGAGCCGGCCCAGCAGGGCAAAGGCCAGTTCGAACCGCTGCAGTTGGCGATCGGGATCGTCGCCGGGGGCGACATCCAGGGGCTCCGAGCCGGCCAGAAATTCGGTCAGCAACAGGTGGCCGGCAGGGGTGACGGCGGGGCTGGCGGGGTGCAGGCCGGGGGTGGGCAGGGCTCCCCGCTGCAGGGCCTGAATGCCCGCCAGTTCCCGCCGCAGGTGGCGGAAGCCGGTTTTGGCAATAAACAGTTTGACCAGCACCTGCTGGCCGTTCAGCTCCCCTTCGCCGACGATGCGCTTGCCCGGCAGCACCCGCAGCACCCGGGTCACGGTGATCCGGGTGTCTTCCCCCAGGGGAATGGCAAAGGGCACCCGGGGGTGGCGCCCGGTGCGGCGCAACTCCGCCGCGGTGGGGGTGGCCACGGGGGCAGCTGGCGGTTGCCCTGGCGCTGGGCCCGCAGGGCCGAGATCGTCCCTAGTCAAGCAGCTCGACCTGTACGTGCTGGGTGATGGGGGATACCGCGGGGCCAAACTGGTTGTAGATGGCGACATCGGCGGCATCGCGGCCATAGCCGATGGCCACATAGCCGCCCCTGAGTTCGCCCTGGGTGGCGTCGAAGGTATACCAGCGTCCCCCCACATAGGCCTCGAACCAGGCGTGCAGGTCCATGGGCTCGAGGTCGTGGAGATAGCCCACCACAAAGCGGGCGGGAATGCTCAGGCCGCGACACAGGGCAACCCCCAGGTGGGACAGATCCCGGCACACCCCAGAGCGCCGGCCGTTGACCTCGATGGCGGAGATGGGCACGTCGCTGCTGCCGGGAATATAGCGGACGTTGTGGCGCAGCCAGTTGCTGATGGCCGCCACCTGGTCGTAGCCCAGCAGTTGGCCGGCGGTGATCTCGGCGGCCATCTCGCCAAAGCGGTCGGATTCACAGTAGCGGCTGGGCAGCAGGTAGCTCAGCACGCTGTCGGGCAGCAGTGCGATATCGACGAAGGGCGCGCCCGGCGCCTGGTCCAGCTGGTCCGCGGTGCTCACGTCGGCGGTGGTGTACACGGCGAAGGGGCCTGGGGGGGCGATCAGGCGCTGGCAGAGGTTGCCGTAGTTGTCGGTAAATTCGAACGCCGGCACACTGGGCTCGAGGTGGTATTCCTGGCGGGCCACCCATTGCTGGAGGCCACTGCGGGGGCGCAGCATCAGAATAAAGGGCGTGGCCACTTCGATATCGAAGGTCAGATCACAGGTCGTTCGCAGCCACATAGGGGTATTCCATGGTAAAGCGTCATTTTCGGCAAAGGTCGGGTTGCCAAGCGTAATCCGGCAACAACCCGCGCGACTGTGGTCGGCCGCGGCCGTCGGGCCCGGGCGCCTTGGCCGCGTCGGGTTACGGCTGCGAGTGGAGTGGCCAAACCCGACCTCCACGCATCCATGCACCGTGCCCGTAACCCTGCATCGACGGCAACCGGCCTCAATCAGCGCCGTGCTTGCGCAGCACCTCAATATACTCCTCCGCCAGCCGGTGGCTACCGATTTCCTCCAGCAGGGTGCGGCCCTGGGGGTTGCGGGCGCTGAGGTCGCGGCCCTCGGCGAGGAAGAAGCCGACAAAAGTGGCGAAGCTCTCCGCCGTCATTCCCCGGTAGGCCTTTTCCAGGACATGGTAGTCGCCATCAACCCCTTCCGGGGGCAGGAAGTGGAGGAAGGATTGGATGCGGGCGTCGTCGAACACTTCGCCGATAACCTTCTTTTTGTCTTTCTTCAGTGACATGGTTTTCCTGTGGAATTCTGGTTTATCGAGTTTGGCAGTTGGCTAACTCCCTGCCCCGGTGTGGCCGTGCTGGTCCTCCAGGGGGTGATTGCGCAAGCCAACATTCAAAGCAGCTCATTGAGCT
>CAZWUP010000386.1:0-2351 GCA_964637045.1 uncultured Porticoccaceae bacterium
AGATCGGCAGTGAGGGCCGCAATTTCCAGTTTGTCCGCCATCTGGTGCTGTTCGATCTGCCCCTCAATCCGGATCTGGTGGAGCAGCGCATCGGCCGTCTCGATCGCATCGGCCAGAAACACGATGTCCAGATTCACCTGCCCCACTATGACAGCGGTCCCCAGCAGCTGCTGGTGCGTTGGTACCACGAGGGCCTGAATGCCTTCGAGCGGGTGTGCCCTGTGGGTGCTGCCATCCATGAGGCGTTTGCGGAGGAGCTGCAGCTGTGCCTGGCAAGCGGTGATCCCGCCGCCGCCGACACGCTGATTGCCGCCACCCGCACCCGCACCGCGGAGGCCCTGGCGCTGCTGCAACAGGGCCGCGACCGGCTGCTGGAGTTGAGTTCCTGCAACCCCCGCCGGGCCCGGGAGGTGATAGAGGCTGTGCTGCAGGCAGAGAGCCCGCGGGAACTGGCGGATTACATGGCCAGTGTGTTTGATCAATTCGGTGTGGAGCACAGCTACCACAGCCCGGATGCCAGCATTCTCGCCCCCGGTGATCACATGCACTGTGAATCCTTTCCCGGGCTGCTGGAGGATGGCATGACGGTCACCTTCAATCGTCTCAAGGCCCTGAGTCGGGAGGACATGCATTTTCTCAGCTGGGAGCATCCCATGGTGACCGGGGTCATGGACATGATCCTGGGGGGAGACTTCGGCAACACCGGGCTGTGCACCCTGAAATTGCCGCCCCTCAAACCCGGCACCCTGTTGCTGGAGACCGTGTTTGTGTTGCACTGCCCGGCACCCAGGCACTTGCAGCTGCATCGCTTTCTGCCCTTGCCCAGCCAGCGTCTGGTGATCGACGCCAATGGCAAAAACCTCAGCGCCGTGCTCAACGCCGAGCACCTGGACAAGCTGGGCCAGAAGCTGGACAAGATCACCGCCGCAAAGGTGGTAAGCCACGCGCGACCCCAGATTACCCAGATGATCGACCTGAGTACGCAGTTGGCGAACTCTCCTGGCAGCCAGGACATCGTGCCCGCCGCCCTGGCCGCCATGGAGAAGGAGCAGCGGCGGGAACTGGACCGGCTGCAGTCCCTGGCCCGGGTCAACCCCAATATTCGCCGGCAGGAGATCGACCATGTCCGGGAGGTCACTGCGGCCCTCAGGGCCGCCATGGCCAACGCCGAGTGGCGCCTGGATGCCCTGCGGGTGGTGATAACCCTGTGATCTGTCGGGACAGTTGCCGTGGCTTATGAGCTGACCCTGGTCACCGCCGGCCTGCTGGTGCTGGCGGGGGTTATCGCCGGGTTTATCAATACCCTGGCGGGGGGTGGCTCATTTCTGACATTGCCCGCCCTGATGTTGCTGGGTATCCCCGCGGATGTCGCCAACGCCACCAACCGGGTGGGGGTGATGCTGCAGTCAATGGAGGCGGTGCGGGGCTTTCGGCGCCACGGCATGCTGCCCACCCAGGCCATAGTGCCCATGCTGGTGCCGTCGGTGGGGGGCGCCCTGCTGGGGGCCCTGTTGGCCTCCCTGATGCCGGTGGCAATTCTCAAGCCGATCATGCTCGGCACCCTGATTGCCATGGCCCTGCTGATGGTGGTCAGGCCGTCGGTGGTGGCGGTTGCGGAGGGCACTTCGCCCCTGTCGCCCTGGCGGTCGCCCCTGGGATTTTTCGGCTTGTTCGCCGCCGGCGTTTACGGCGGGTTTCTGCAGGCCGGTGTGGGCTTTGTGCTGATTGCCGCTCTGGCGGGCGCCCTGCGCTATGACCTGGTGCGGGCCAACGCCCTGAAAATGACGGCGACGGCAATCTTTACCGGTGTCGCCCTGACCATCTTTGTGGTCCGCGGCCAGGTGTTGTGGATCCCCGGGCTGTTGCTGGCCCTGGGCTCGGTGGTGGGGGTGAGGCTGTCGGTGGGTTTTGCCCTCGCCGTCAGTCAGCGGATGTTGAGCTGGTTTCTGTTCGCGATGGTGGTGGTCAGCTGTCTGGCGGTGTGGTTTGGCTAGCCGCCTGCCCGTTCAGTGCGGATAGCTGCGCACTGACGGATGCCGGTGGCTTTGCCATAGACTTTACCCTGCTGGATATCCGCGGCATCAGCGACGTTCACCATCAACACCTCTGGTCCCTCGATGGGGAGCGCCATGTGCTGACGTCCAGATTGTGGTTGCAGACTGCTTTGATGCCGACGCCTACGGCGCCATCAAAAATGCCGTCGCCGAGGCACTCGAACCCTACGGCCTTGCGCACACCACCGTCGAGATCGAACTCAACGAAGAGTTCTGCCGCGATGGCAGCGGCCGGCCGACAGGGAGGAGGGACTATTACACATAAGTCAGATTCAAAGGCTACAGGGCGGTAGTGGC
>CAZWUP010000387.1:0-2337 GCA_964637045.1 uncultured Porticoccaceae bacterium
TCGCCGAGACCACCCCCAACACCGAGATGACCCTGATCGTCGACCTCGACCTGCACAAGCTCACCCAGCTGCAGAACGAGGGCTCGGTGCGCAATTATCTCGACCGCCGCCGCGACCTCTACCAGGTTTCCTGGCGGGGGGAGGGTATCAAGAAGCGCTAGTACTCCTTCAATTTGATACTGCCTTATGTTCCGGTTCTCTTGTAGGAGCCCGGCACCCAGGGCACTCGCTCCGCTCGCGGGGCAGGCTCTCCTCCGGGCGAAGGGTGGTGATTCGCAGCGAGTAGTGCGTATTACCCACCTCTTTTCCCCCGGAGGACCGGGCTCCCACACAAATCCGATCTGGCCAAAATCAAATTGAAAGAGCACTAGTCGGGGGCAAAGACAGGGTATGAAGGTTGTTGATTCGTCAGCCTGGCTCTCGGATTGCGCCGGCGCCAGCAATGCCCGGGCATTTGCCGTCCAAGGCCAACCCCCTAGCGGCGATGCCAGCGAAACAGGCCGGCGGCCACCCCCAGGCAGATCAGTGTCATCACCCCCAGCCACAGCAGATGCCCCGCCACCTCTCCCAGCCCGGCGCCGTCGATCATCACCGCCCGGGTGGCCTTGACGATATGGGTGAGGGGCATGAGATTGGCGGTTTCCTGCATCCAGCGGGGGGCGTCATCCAAAGTGAACCAGACATCGGACATCAACAGCATGGGCCAGGTGGCGGCGTTGAGCAGGCCGCCGGCCAGTTCTTCGTTGGCGGTGCGGCTGGCCACCAGCAGGCCGAGGGCGATCATCGCCATGGCGCCCAGCAGGGTGATCAGCAGCAGGTTGAGATAACTGCCGAGGACAATCAGGTCGAGCAGTATCAGGCAGCCGACAAAGATCAGGCCGTTGACCACCAGCACGATAAGCAACCGGGACAGCAGCTGGGCGCCGAGGAACTGGAACGCGGTGAGGGGGGTGGCGTGGAAGCGCTTGAGCACACCGTTGTGGCGGTAGCGGACAATCACATAGCCAACGCCAAAGAGGGCGCCAAACATCAGGTTCATACCCAGCACCCCGGGGATCACCCAGTCCACATAGCGGATTTCCCGACCGCTGAGCTGTTGCCGGCTGAAGCCCGCCACCGCGCCGTTGAACAATTGCTCCGCCGCCGCGCCGGTGCTGGATTCGCTGTTGAGCCAGTAGCGGGGGGCACTGTCGTCGGCCGCCAGCAACAGGTCCAGCTGGTGGTGGCGAATCCGCTCCAGGCCCCGCTCCAGGTCGGGGATGGCAACGGTTTTGATATAGGGGCGAGCGAGAAATTCCGTGACCTCGGCGTCGCTGCTCAGGTCGCCGTGGACGCCGACGGCAAACACCGAGGTGTCCGGGTTGGAAAACGCCAGGGCGCAGGCGGCGATCACCAGGATGGGAAACAGAAAGGCCCAGCCGATGGCGGCCCTGTCCCGGTAGTACTCCTTGTTGCGGGCGACGAAGATGGCGAAAAACTCTTTCATTGCTGGTCAATCCCGCAGCTGGTGGCCGGTAAGCTTGATAAACAGGTCTTCCAGGGTGGGGTTGCGCACCCGGAGGGTGGACAGGTCAATGTTCTGGGCCATCAGCTGCTGGATCGCGAGCTCCACCGAGGGGGTTATGATCTCCAGCAGGTCCTCGCTCACCACCAGTTCGCCGCTGAGGGTGTCCAGGGCGATGGTTTGGCCGCGGTTGCGAACGGTCACCCGCTTTTGCGGCAGGTGCTTGTCCAGCAGGGCGCGGGGCGAGCCCTGGTCGATGATGCGGCCGTGGTCCATGATGATCAACTCATCGCACAGCAGCTCCGCCTCGTCCATGTAATGGGTGGTGAGGACAACGGTTTTGCCCCTGGCCTTGATGGCGGTGATCAACTCCCAAAAGCTCCGCCGGGACTGGGGGTCGAGGCCGGTGGTGGGCTCGTCGAGAAAAACGATCTCCGGGTCGTTGACCAGGGCCAGGGCCAGCAGCAGCCGCTGCTTTTGGCCACCGGACAACTTATTGGCCTCCCGCTCGGCGAACGCCGTCAGCTGGCACTGGTGAATCAACTGTTCCACCGGCACCCCACGGCGGTAAAAGCTGCGGAAGAGATTCAGCACCTCTCGCACGGTGAGGAAGTCCGGCAGGGCGGTGGCCTGGAACTGGATGCCCGCCTGCTGGTGAAAGTCGCCATCCCGGGGCCGACCGCGGTAGAGAATCTCCCCGGCACTGGGGTCGGTGATGCCCTCGATCATCTCGATGGTGGTGGTCTTGCCCGCGCCAATGGGGCCGCGGAGGCCAAAAAAGCTTCCCGCCCTTATGCCAAAGCTGATGCCGTCCACGGCGGTGACCTTGCGGT
>CAZWUP010000388.1:0-2306 GCA_964637045.1 uncultured Porticoccaceae bacterium
CTGGGCTCCTACGGGTGCCGTGCGAACCCTTGTAGGAGCCCACTCTGTGGGCGAACGGCCGTGGCACCGGCCTGGTCAAGGCGCCGTGCCCAAGCCCGAGGTTGTTCCCCCAGGGGGCTGGGCTCCTGCGGGCGCAGAACCCACCGAATGTAGGAGCCCACTCTGTGGGCGAACGGCGGTGGCACAGGCTCCGGGTTCAGGTTATCGGGAGTTTGCAATTCCCGCCCCATGGGCTAGAGTAAAAACCACACCCAACCACGGAAAACACAGCGGAGCTGCCAGAGCAAAGGTCCACGGAGTGAACCGGGCGTCTGGAATTGCGGCCCCGCGGCCGGCGCCAGCCGGTGATTGCACAGGGAGGTCCCATGGCCGCCATCGCGCCGCAGCCGTCCACTCTCCGTTCCTGCAACCGCGCCCGGGGCTTTACCCTGGCGGAGCTGCTAATCGTCGTTGCCATTGTGGCCATCCTCGCCGCCCTGGTGGTGCCCCCTTACAACGACGCCATCGCCCGGGCCAGGGTGAAGGATGCCACCGAGCATATCCACGGCCTGGTGTTGCTGGCCCAAACCGAGGGCCGCATCCGCGACACCAACCTCTCGGTAGCGGTCAACAGCGACGCCTGGTGCGTGGGGGTGGCCCCGTTCCCCAATTGCGACTGCACCCTCGGCGACGGCGCCGGAGCCTGCATCCTGCCGGTGGCGGGCCAGCCGGTGCTGCAAACCGTGCTCGGCGATGCCTTCCCCGGGGTGGCCGTCAGCGGGAATCTCACCGGCACCACCTTCTATCGCATCCGGGGCAATGCCAGTCCTGGCGGTACCATCGCCATAACCGCCCGGGAGCAGACGCTGGAGATCAAAATTGGTTTGACCGGCCGGGCCCGGGTCTGCGCCCCCAGCGGCTCTCATTTCAGCGGCTACCCCGGATGCTGACCATCGCCGGCCATTATCCCTGGCCTCTGTCAGTGCCAGAGGCGCAGTGATGTGGCAAGCCATTCACTGCTCTCGCAATAAAAGGGCGGGGCGGTACCCGCACAGTGTCAAAAATGCCCTGATTAGAGGGCCCTCCGGCAACGTCCATTTGGCGACACAGCCCGTTTCTTATGCAGCCAGGTTATAGATTTCCATAAGACCATTTTGATCTGATATAAAAACCCATTATTCCCCGCCTCGCTAAACGCCGAAATAATCCGACAAAAGGTGCATTTCACTGACGAAAATGTATTGCATCCGACGGCCGGTAGCATTCTTCGATGTGAGCGGTATATGGAGGGTTCGCGAACTTATTTTTTATCCGGGCTACCCTTTTTTGCCAATGGCCATACAATAAAAGAGGGTAAGGTTCAGGCTTTCCCGACACCGATTACAGGCAGCAGCACCGCCGCGGCAGCGGGGGTTTGCAAACCAGAGGTCAGCAAGGCGTGACAGGCAGAGTACAAACAGACAGCGGGATTCGTTCCAGGGGCGCCACAGGGTACGGCCAGCGCGGCTTTACCCTGGTGGAGCTGATGGTGGTTGTCGCCATCGTCGGCATTATCGCCGCCCTGGCGGCCCCCTCCTTCAACGACTTTATTGTCAAGAACCGGGTCAAGGGTGCGGCGGAAGAGGTTTACGGCCTGCTCCTGCAAGCCAAGTCCGAAGGCCCCATTCGCGACACCAATATGTTTTTCAACACCACCCCGGGGGCCACTTGGTGTGTGGGTTTTGCCGCCGCCGCCGGCTGCGATTGCACCACCACCACCTCCTGCGTGGTGCCCGTTGCCGGCACCAATGTGGTGCAGGTGGTGAACAGTGCCGAGTACCCGGGCGTCACCCTGGCGGAAACCTTTGCCACCGGCACCGGCGCTGAATTCAACCGCATCAGGGGCAGCGCCACCCAGCAGGGCAATATCAACCTGACTTCCGGCGCTTGGCAGCTGAATATCGAGGTGAGCGAGCAGGGCCGGATCCGGGTGTGCAACCCCAACAACAACACCATGCCGGGGTACGACCCATGCTGAGAATCCATCAGATCAAAAGCCAGCGGGGCATCAACCTGGTGGAGTTGATGGTGGGTATTGCCATCAGCCTGATACTGCTGGCGGGGGTCATCACGGTGATGGTAAGAATCAGCACTGCGGGGGGAGAGTCGGTTCAAGCTACCCGCTTGAACCAACAGCTACGCGCCAGTCTGGACTTGGTGAGCAAGGAGTTACAGCGGGCTGGCTATGTGAATTGGTTTGTCGCTTGGGATGGTTGTCAGGGTAATACGGTAGACGGCGTACTAACCGATGGCAATGGTGATTCGACGGTCGATATTCGCGATTTTTA
>CAZWUP010000389.1:0-2296 GCA_964637045.1 uncultured Porticoccaceae bacterium
CGGCACTGAAGAGCAGCAGAAGAAGTTTATCGACCCCACCATCAAGGGCGAACTGCTGTGGTGCCAACTGTTTTCCGAGCCCGGCGCCGGTTCCGACCTGGCGGCGGTGCGCACCCGGGCGGTCAGGGATGGCGACCACTGGATCCTCAACGGCCAGAAGGTGTGGTCCAGCTGGGCCCACCACTCCGACTGGGGCATCCTCATCGCCCGCAGCGACCCCAGCGTGGTCAAACACAAGGGGCTGACCTTCTTTGTGGTGGATATGAAAACCCCGGGCATCGACGTGCGCCCGATCCGCCAGATCTCCGGCGAGTCCGACTTCAACGAAACCTTCCTCACCGATGTGCGCATCCCCGACAGCTGCCGCATCGGTGCCGTTGGTGAAGGCTGGGCCTGCGCCATGACAGTGCTCAGCAGCGAGCGCCTGGGCAGCGGCGGCCTGGAGGATGTGGACAGCATCAAGCGTCTCATCGGCCTGGCCAAAGCCACGCCAAGCGACCAGGGCTCCGCCCTGGACAACGCCGCGATACGGGAGAGAATTGCCCAGCTCCACGCCATGGAACAGGGCCAGATGAACTTCCACTACCGGCTGCTGACCCGTATTTCCAAGGGCGAGATGGTCGGTGCCGAAGCCTCCACCATCAAATACGCCTACGCCCAGCGCCTGCAGCAGATCGGCGGCTTTGCCATGGAGATCCAGGGCCTGGCGGGGACCGTCATCGATGGCGATGCCGCCGCGACCGCCGGGTTTCACGCCGACTACATCTGGTCCTCCGCCATGCGCATCGCCGGCGGCGCCGACGAAGTGATTCTCAACCAGATTGCCGAACGGGTGCTGGGCATGCCGGGGGAGATCCGGGGGGACAAGAATGTGCCCTTTGACCAACTGAAGTAGAGTGTTGTCGGCCACCGCACCCGGTGGCCGTCCCTCTCCGGGCCCCGGCGACAATCCCGACGCCTAGGCCCTCACACCAGGCCGTACTTTTTCCGCAGTGCCGTGATGGCGGTGCGGAATTCGCCCTGGGTCATGGCGGCGCGGAAGATATCCTGCTCCTCCTCCATGGCCGCCACCAGCCCGGGGCGGGCCATCAGGCGGCGGGTCGCGGCCAGTGCCTCCGGGGGCTTGGCCGCCAGTCGGCGCGCGGCATCCACAACCTTGGCCGGCAATTCGGCAGCCGCAACCACCTGGGTGATCAGACCACTGGCCAGGGCCTCGGCGGCGCTCAGGGTTTCCCCCAGCAACAACAGCCGCCCTGCCCCTTGGCGGCCCATACGCTCCGGCAGCAGAAAGCTGGCGCCACCCTCCGGCGGCAGTCCCAGGTCGATAAATGCCGTGCGAAAACTTGCCTCCGGCGCGGCGTAAATCAAATCGGCATTCAGGGTCAAGGTGGCACCAATCCCCACCGCAGCCCCCTGGACGGCGATCACCAGAGGCTTGGCCAGGGTGGCCGCATTCATCAGCAGCTGGTGGCCGGGGTCGCTCTCCTTGGTGAGGGGCTCCCCCGCCAGGCCGTCGAGGTCCGCCCCGGCACAAAAGGCCTTGCCGTTTGCGGTCAGCAGAATGGCGCGGGTGTCCGCATCAGCTTCGGCTGTCGCCAATGCGTCGGCGAGGACCTGCATCATGGGTCTGGTCAGGGCGTTGCGCTGCTCGGGCCTGTTGAGGGTGATGGTGCGCACCCCCTGCTCCACCGCCGAGAGCAAAATCAACTCAGTCATGGTTTTTCTCCTTGTTGGGATCCGTTGCTGATGTGGCGCCACGGGGTAACTCATAGGGCCAGTCCTCGGGGATCACCGCGGGCCGCTTGACCTTGATCATCTCGTTGATCAGCGCATAGTCCGAGAGATAGCCACAGCGCATCAGGGGCTGGGCCGCGGCGGTGTCAAAGCGGCCATCCTTGAGAAAGGCCGGGTCGATATGCACACCCACCACCTGTCCCAGCACCAGGGTGGCCTTGCTCTCCTCGCCGTCGAGGCCCATCAGGCGCTCGATCTTGATCACCTTGCACTCCAGGGACGCCGGGCTGGCTGCCACCCGGGGCGCCTTGACCACCGTGCAGGGAGCGGCTTCGAGACCGGCCATCGCCATTTCGCTGACCCCCCGCGGCACCGGGGTGGAGGTGTCGCTGACAATCCTGGCCAGGGCCGCCGGCGCCAGGTTGTAGACAAACTCGCCGGTGTCCCTGACATTGGCCAGGGTGTCGCTGGCCCGCTCGCTGGAAAAACACAGGATGGGCGGAAAGGAACTGAGGGCGTTGAAGAAGCTGTAGGGAGCCAGATTGACCCGGCCCTCCAGGTC
>CAZWUP010000390.1:0-2282 GCA_964637045.1 uncultured Porticoccaceae bacterium
CGCATGCACGGTTCGGAGGGCGGGGAGGCCTAAGCCTTCCCGACCCCTATCACAAATCCGATCTGGCCAAAATCAAATTGAAACAACACTAGTCCTTGGTGTGGTGTCCGCCCTGGACACCGCCAGTAATGGCAATGCGCATGGCCTCCTCGACACCAATATCCAGGTGGGTCAGCCTGCTCCGCTCCACATAGACGGTGAAGCCGCCTATCTGGTAGCTCATGGGTAGGTAGACCCCCACCTTGTCACTGCCGTTGTCGGCAAAGAATCGCTGGCCGGATTGTGCCCCGGTGACAAAGCCGATCAGGTGGGTATCGTTGCCCACATCCAGGCTGACCACCGCCTTCATCTCCTTTTTTTCCGCCAGGCTGAAGACCCGCATCATGTCCTGGATGGCGCCGTAGACAGATTTCACCAGGGGGATTCTGGCCAGCAGTTCATCGCTGATGCGCAGCAGGTAGCGGATGCCCCAGGTATTGATCACCAGGCCAATCACAAATAACAGAACGACTCCCGCGGCAAGGCCCATTCCCGGGAAATAGTGGTCTTCGGCTATAAACCACAACAGCAGGGGTTTGATCAGCTCCTCTGCGGTGGCCGCCAGCCAGTAGAGAAAATACAGGGTCAAACCCACGGGCAGAACAGCCACCAGGCCCTGCAATACCAGTTTAAGAATCCTGGGCATACACCAATCCTGTCATTGTCGCACTGAGGGGTATAGTATCAGGCTCCCGCCATTGATGGCCCGCGGCAACCAACTGGGCAATTCAGTGGCGCAACGGCCGGTACCCAACAGGAGAATCACCATGAACACCAGATCCCGACTTCTGGTCTTGGCTATCCTTGCCGCTCTCGCCTCAGCTTCTGCAATGTCAGACAAGGGCGGGAGCCAGGCCGAGGGGGGCAAAGGCGGCAAGGGTAAAGCCGATGTCCACAATCACACTGGCGATCACCGGGCTCCTGGATATTCACCCGTGGAAATGGTGGTCGCCACGATTTCCGCCACCCAAGCCCGGCGTATCGCCAGCTCTCACCAGCTGGTGGGCCAGCAGCCGCTGCCCCCGGGGATACGCAAGAACCTGGCCCGAGGTAAACCCTTGCCGCCGGGGATCGCCAAATCCCGGGGTATACCCGCTGCCATGCTGGCTGACTTGCCCCGCTACGAGGGTTACGAGTGGCAGCGCACCGGCACCGACCTGGTGCTGGTTTCCGCCGCCGGTGCCGTCATTGCCGATATCCTCGTGGATGTCTTCGAGTAGCAAGCCCGGGGTCCTCAGCAACCTGTCATAAATCACAGCTGGGGCCAGCGGACAGATTCATTATAATCGTGATTTTGCGGGACACTTGCTGCCCGCCTGCGGGCACCTTGCCGCCTGTAGTCATCCCAATAGTTGAGGAGTACGCCATGACAGATACCGAAGGCTCCATTTCCACCGAAGTGCGGGGGCACATTTTGCTGATCGGCTTCAATCGCCCCGCCAAGTACAACAGCTACACCCCCACCATGGCCCGCCAGCTGGTGGATGCCTTTACCCGCCTCGACGAGGATCCCGAGTTGTGGGTGGGGGTGGTGTTTGGCCATGGCAAGCACTTTTGTGCCGGCCTGGATCTGCCCAAATGGACCGCCAGCATGAACGAGGGCGGCGGCCTCCACGACCATGGTGTGGACCCCCTGGCGCTGGGGCGGGCCTGCCGCAAGCCGGTGGTTACCGCAGTGCAGGGCATCACCTTTACCCTGGGAATCGAGCTGATGCTGGCGGGGGATATTGTTGTCGCCGCCGACGACTGCAGGTTTAGCCAGCTGGAGCCGGCCCGGGGCATTCAGGCTACCGGCGGCGCCACCTTTCGAATCCCGGAGCGGGCCGGCTGGGGCAACGCCATGTACCATCTCCTCACCAGCGACGAATTCAACGCCGCCGAGGCCTACCGCATAGGCCTGGTGCAGGAAGTGGTGCCCGCAGGCAGCCAGCTTGAGCGGGCCCTGGAAATTGCCGAGCGCATCGCCACCCAGGCGCCCCTGGCGGTTCAGGCCACCAAGGCTTCGGCGCGCTTGTGGTCCACTCAGGGGGTGGACGCCTGTATCGCGGCGCTGGGTCCGGCCCAGGCCAGGTTGATCGCCAGTGAGGATGCCGCGGAGGGGGTTCAGTCCTTTGTCGAGCGGCGCGCGGCAAAGTTTGTCGGCCGCTGACGGGTAAGCCCACTCACTGCAGGCGCTCGCGGACAACGGGCTGGCAATTGCCAGACCCTTGTCCGGGGCGCAGTCACTCCGAGGGCTTGGGCTT
>CAZWUP010000391.1:0-2266 GCA_964637045.1 uncultured Porticoccaceae bacterium
GGTGAAGTTCGACTTCCTCGGCCTGCGCACCCTCACCATCATCGACTGGGCGGTGCGCATGGTGAACCAGAAGCGCGCCGCCAGTGGCGAGCAGGCCCTGGATATCAATTTTATTCCTCTCGACGACGGCCCGGTCTACAACCTGATGCAGAAGGCGGAAACCACCGCGGTGTTTCAGCTGGAATCCCGAGGCATGAAGGAGCTGATGAAAAAGCTCCGCCCCGACTGCTTCGAGGATATCGTCGCCCTGGTGGCCCTGTTCCGCCCCGGCCCCCTGGAGTCGGGCATGGTGGATGATTTTATCAACCGCAAACACGGCCGCGCCGAGGTGGCCTATCCCCACCCCCAGTACCAGCACGCCTCCCTGAAGCCGGTGCTCGGCCCCACCTACGGCATCATCCTCTACCAGGAGCAGGTGATGCAGATCGCCCAGGTGCTGGGGGGCTTCACCCTGGGTGGCGCCGACCTGTTGCGCCGGGCCATGGGCAAGAAAAAGGCCGAGGAAATGGCCAAGCAGCGGGAGTTGTTTACCGCCGGCGCCGTCAGCAATGGTATCGACGAGAACCTGGCCAACAATATTTTCGACCTGATGGAAAAGTTTGCCGGCTATGGTTTCAACAAATCCCACTCCGCGGCCTATGCCCTGCTGGCCTATCAAACCGCCTGGCTGAAGCGGCACTACCCGGCGGAATTCATGGCGGCGGTGATGTCCGCGGATATGCAGAACACCGACAAGGTGGTGACCCTGGTGGACGAGTGCCGGGCGATGAAGCTGCGCATTACCCCGCCGGACGTCAACGGCGGCCAGTTCGGCTTTACCGTGTCCCCCACCGGGGACGTGGTCTACGGCCTCGGCGCCATCAAGGGGCTGGGGGAGGGGCCGGTGGAGAGCATTATCCTGGCCCGGGGCAGCAAGCCCTTTGTGGATCTTTTCGATTTCTGTTCCCGGGTGGATCTGCGCCGGGTCAACAAGCGCGCCCTGGAGGCCCTGATTCGCGCCGGCGCCCTCGACACCATCGGGCCCCAGGGGGATCCGGGGTTTGGCCGCGCGGTGATGCTGGCGGCCATGGAGGAGGCCATCAAACTGGCGGATCAGCAGAGCCGCAACGCCGCCAGCGGCATGGTCGACCTGTTTGGCGCCTCGGTGGCGGAGAGCGCGCCGGATATCGGCTACCAGGGCTACAGCCGGGTACGCCGTTTCAGCGTCAAGCAGCGCCTCCACGGAGAGCGGGAGACCCTGGGCCTGTACCTCACCGGCCACCCCCTGGACGAGTACGTCGACGAGCTGGCCAATGTGGTCAGCGACCGCATCAACTACCTCAAGCCCTCCCGGGAGCCCCAGCGGGTGGCGGGGCTGGTGGTGAGCATGCGGGCGATGAAAAACAAGAAGGGCGACACCAATATGTTCATGGTCCTCGACGACCGCTCCGGGCGGGTGGAGGTGGGCCTGTTTGGCGACACCTACCGGGAGTACCGGGACAAGATCGTCAAGGATGCGGTGCTGATTGTGGAAGGGGTGGTCAGCGAGGACGACTACTCCGGCGGCCTGCGGATGCGCGCCTCCGGGGTCAAGACCCTGCTCGAGGCCAGATCCCAGTATGTGAAGGGTATCCGGGTGGAGATGCACCGGGAAAAACTGCGCCGCGAGGCCATCGCCAATCTCTCCGAAATCCTTAAGCCCTACCGCGAGGGGGCCTGCCCGGTGGTGATCCGCTACACCGCCGCCGACGCCGCGGCCGATCTGCAGCTGGCGGCGGAGTGGAATGTCACCCCCGACGACGACCTGCTCAACAAGCTCCGGGACGGCTTTGGCACAGCCTCGGTGCAGCTTCAGTTTCACTGAAACCGGCAATCGACCCATTTGTCACAAAAAGTAACAGTTTTTCTGGCATGCTTATTGTAGCTCCAAGATTAACGGCCGCAGGTGTAGAAGGGTAGCACCTATGGCCCGAGGGGTTACTGTTTTGCAGCACACAAGCGGCCGGGTCGGCCGGGAGTTCACCATGAAGACACTGTGCACCGCCATGCTGATTGCCGTCGCTGCGGCCACCGCCCCAGCCCTGGCCGCCACCATCACCGAGGACCAGGTGCTCCACGCCACCTTCGCCGCCTTTCAGCAGCCCGGGGTGCTCAGCAAGGAGCATATCCACAACAGCCGCAAGCTGCTGGTGACCGCCGCCAGGCAGGGCAACGAGACGGCGCTGCTGGTGCTCAGCCGTCAGGACCAACCGGGCCGCTTTACCGTGGGCTCCGCGGCGGACAGCGG
>CAZWUP010000392.1:0-2252 GCA_964637045.1 uncultured Porticoccaceae bacterium
GCCCTGGGGACCCTTCAAGACTTCGATGCGTTCGATGCTGGGCAGGTCGAAGAAGTTGGCGTACATCTGGGACATGTACACGCCATCGATGTACAGCGCGGTGTTGGATTCGTCACCCGCCGCGGTGAGGGTTGAGCCGATACCGCGGATGGTGGGCTGGGCCAGAGCGCCCTGCATGGCGAAGTTCAATCCGGGTACCACCTGGGAGAGGTCGCGGGCGTGGGTGATACCGGCGTCCCGGAGTTGGTCGGCGGACAGATTGGACACCGAGATGGGCACGTCCACCAGGCGCTCCGAGCGCTTCTGGGCGGTGACGATAACCTCCTCGATCACCATCCCGGAGCTGGTGTCCGCGGCCGTGGCCTGGGCCAGGCCCCCACCGAGGGCCACGGTAACCGCTGAGACGAACTGGGCGAAAAATCCCCTGCTGTTATTGTTCATGTGCTTCCCCTTGTCGGATTGTTGCTCGCTGTTGATGCTGAGCACGCCGTTGCCGCCAAACCTGGGACTCAAGCCCGTGTTCTCCAGGAGGATGCGGATGGCTTCCTCCCGGGTGTAGAGGCCGCGAAGGGGGTTGGCCTCAACCCGACTCGCCTCCTCGTAGGGAAAGATAAAGGTCACCCCGGCCTGTTCGGCAAAATCAATCAGCGCCTGCTCAGCGGATTGTCGGGGAATTTGGAAGCTGAACCTGGCCGCGTCTCCGGCCCCGGCACCTGTGGCCAGGGGGGAACATCCCACCAGAGCGGCCAGGGCCAGCGGTCGGATGCCGGCGGCCAGGCCGGCGCCGCGTCTCCCCGGGGCGGGCTTGCCGCCCGCCTGGTATTGAGACGAACGGGGCAAGCTTTTCCGCCACTGGCGAAGACGGTTGCTGATCACAGGTCCTGTAATTGTGGTTAGCACACTTGTTGGCCGCCTTACTCGGTCTTTAACAGTATCTTCTCCCCGGCGATGCGTTCATGGGTGACATTGAAGTTCTCCTCCAGGGTGGCCAACAGACCGTCCACGTCGCCGGCCTTGAAGAGCCCGGCGACGCGGATACTCTTCAGGCTCTCGTCGCGGATGACAAAGGTTACCGGCGTGTAGCGCTCGATCTCGGCAATGGCCTCGGCGAGGGGTTCGCCGCGGAAAATCAGACTGCCCCCGCGCCACGACAGGGTGACCTTGAGTTCCTCGGGGGTGATTTCCTCCACCGCCTCGGCACGGTCGCCCAGCACCAGCCTCTCCCCCGCCGACACCAGTACCCCGGCGCCACTGGCGTCGCCGCCGCGGCGGGTTGTGGCCGACCGGTCGAGGCCCACCACTACCCGGCCCTCGGTGACGATCAATTCCACTCGGTCGTCAGTGCCGATCTCCAGGTTGAAGGCGGTGCCCACCGCCTCCACGAAGCGCCCGCCCACAAACACCCGCAGCGGGCGGGCTTTGTCGTGGGCGACCTGGATGTGGACCTCGCCCCGCTCCAGAGTAAGGTGGCGCTCGCCGGGCAAAAAGCTGACCCGGATGCGACTGTCGGTGTTGAGGGCCAGTTGGCTGCCGTCCCTGAGGGTGATGGTGGAGTTCTCCCCCTTGGCGGTCTCGTAGATCGTGGCGTCCAGCCGTGCCGGCGCCCCAGCCACCACTGCCGGTGGTGGGCCGGGCCGGGGCTCGGGGAGCGGGTCGGTCAGCAGCAGGGCGGCCACCCCCAGTACCAGGGCGGCGGCGGTGGCCAGGGCGCGCCAGGGCGCCCGGGAGCGGCGCCGGGCCGGGGGGGGGAACAGGTCGGCGAGACGCGCCAGGGCGTCAAACCTGTCCCACTGCTCGGCGACGGCGATAAAGATCTCGCGGTGGGCCGGGGTTTCCAGCCACGTCCCCAGCTGTTCCTCCTCCCCGGAAGTGAGGCCGCGGTCGAGGCGGGCCAGCCAGGCGCTGGCCTCGCCGAGGATATCCCGGTCCTCACACTGACGAATGTCGCGGACGTTGTTCATGGCCGTCCCTCCCGCGGTGTCTTGTGCTGGCCGCTGGCGGCGGGTCGCGCCGGCTTGGCGTTGGCGAGCATGTACTCGGTACACAGTTTCATGCCCCTGGCGATGTGTTTTTCCACGGTGTTCTCGCTGAGTTCCATTTGGCCGGCGATCTCCCGCTGGGAGTAGCCGTAAACCTTTCTCAAGACAAAGGCCCGGCGACAATGGACCGGCAGTTGGCGCACCGCCTCGCAGAGCTGAGCAAACTCCTGGTCCGCCATCGCCCGCGCCAGGGGCTCCGCCCTTGGGTTGGGG
>CAZWUP010000393.1:0-2241 GCA_964637045.1 uncultured Porticoccaceae bacterium
GGCCATCCATGCCATCGATCATGTTGAACGCGTTGAGAATGCCGAACACCGCCACCAGGGTAAAGGGATAGGCAATCCAGAAGGGCATATGGATTTCGCCAAGGCCGAACAAATTGCCCAGGTTGCCAATCCACACCTGGCCGCCGAAAATCAAAATGCTGGCGGCGGCAGCCTCCACCAGGATGCGCAGCCGGACATCCAGGCCGGAGCGGTCATCCACCGCGCCGGCGATAACCAACACCCCGCCGGCCACCAGAAAACTGGCTGTTTGGCGGTCCAGCTGCAGCCAGGGGATCAACAGCATACACAGCACAAGGGTCAGATAGATGACGATGCCGCCAATCAGGGGAATATGGCCATGGTGGGTTTTTCGTTCGTCGGGGCGGTCCTCGAGGCGCAGGCGAATGGCCACGGGGACGAGCAGCCACACCAGGGCCAGGGCCAGGGCAAATGCCAACAATATGTCTAGGGCAACGATGGACATGGTGCCGGTTGGCCCCCTGTAGGTGTCCTGTGAATGGCGGCTGCTGACCAGGCGGGGCGACCCCCAGGGCCTGCCCCCGACTTGCACCACCGGCAAAGCTGTGTCAGGTTAACCACAGGCTGTGAAGCTATGCTAGAGCCCGTCTGGTCGGCCACAATTCAGCCACAGGAAAACAACGTCTGTAAACCGCATTTTCGCTGCCGGTCATTATCCGGTGCCGATCGGCGGGCGAGGCAAGCACAATAGGGAGAAGATAGTGGCCCACATCATTCATCACGGGGCAGTGACCGGGGTTACCGGCTCCTGCCATCAATTGTTTGTCAACGGATCCGAGTCCCTGCTGGTGGACTGCGGGCTGTTCCAGGGGGCGGAGTCCCGTGGCCGGGAACCCGGAGACATGGCGGTCGATTTTGACCTGGAGGGCGTCGCGGCGCTGGTGGTAACCCACTGCCATGTGGACCACTGTGGACGGATTCCCTGGCTGTTGGCGGCAGGCTTCAGCGGCCCCATTTACGCCACTACCGCCAGCGCCAGGTTGTTGCCCCTGGTGCTGGCGGACGCGATGAAAGTGGGGGTCACCCGCAATGAAGAGCTGATAGACAAGGTCATGGGGCGGCTGGAGGCCCAGTTGGTTCCGGTCCCCTACGACCGCTGGCAACTGCTGCAGTCGGTGAAGGGAACTGTGGTCAATCTCCGCTTCCGTATCGCCGGCCATATTCTCGGTTCCGCCTATGTGGAACTGGATGTGGGTGCGGGCCGTCGCCGTGAGCGGGTAGTGTTCTCCGGTGATCTCGGCGCCCCCCACACACCCCTGTTGCCGGCCCCCAAGCCTCCCTACAGGGCCGACACCCTGGTTATCGAGAGCACCTACGGTGACCGCCTCCACGAAGGCCGCAAAAAACGCCGCAAAAAGTTGAAGGAAGTGATCGAGCATTGTTACCGCAATGGCGGCACTGTGCTGATCCCCGCGTTCAGCATCGGCCGCACCCAGGAGTTGCTGTACGAGATCGAGGAGATCATCCACCGCCACAACAATGGTCCAGGGGCGGAGAAGGGTGGCTCCCTGGACTGGGACAATGTGGACGTGGTGGTGGACTCCCCCCTGGCGGCGGCGTTCACCCGGTCCTACGGGGAGTTGCGGGAGCTCTGGGATGCTGAGGCCCGCAAGCGGGTGGCGGAAGGTCGCCACCCCCTGGACTTTGACCAGCTGATCACCGTGGACAAGCACGTCAACCACCTCAAGCTGGTGGACTACCTCAAGGACAGCGGCCGCGCCGCCATTGTGATTGCCGCCAGCGGCATGTGCGCCGGAGGCCGCATCGTCAACTACCTGAAGGCGCTGCTGCCCGACCCCCGCACCGATGTGATCTTTGTCGGCTACCAGGCGGAGGGCACCCCCGGCCGCGATATCCAGCGCTACGGCCCGGAGCACGGTTATGTGGTGCTGGACGGAGAGCGGATCACCATCAACGCCGGTATTCACGTTATCAGCGGCTATTCCGCCCACGCCGACCAGGGGGATTTGCTGCGCTTTATCCGGCGTATCCACCATCAGCCCAAGCAGATTCGCATCGTCCACGGGGACCCCGAAGCCAAGGGGGTGTTTGCCGCCAAGGTGCGGGAAATCTGCCCCCAGGCGGAGGTGTTGATTCCCGAGGGTTAGGCGGATCGGTGGAAGCCCATCGCCTAAAGTTTACCGCCCGACACCTTGGCTTTGGACCAATGGCTTTGGACCAATCTTATCTAAATCGCCCCCT
>CAZWUP010000394.1:0-2204 GCA_964637045.1 uncultured Porticoccaceae bacterium
GCGTTGGCGGCACAGGTCACCAGGTGGACCTTGGCCTCCAGACGCACTCCGGACATCCCCAGGGGCTCCTTGACCCCCTCCTGGTTATCGATGATGAACTCCTGGGGCAGGACGTGGAGAATCTCCTGGTCGGCGGGGATCGCCACCGCCCGCGCCGCATCGATCACCCGGTCGATGTCGTGTTGCTGAACTTCACGGTCGCGGATGGCGACGATGCCGTGGGAGTTCAGGCTGCGGATGTGGCTGCCCGCGATACCCGCAAACACCGAGTGGATATTGCAGCCCGCCATCAGCTCGGCCTCCTCCACCGCCCGCTGGATGGCGTGCACCGTGGACTCGATATTGACCACCACCCCCTTCTTCATGCCACTGGAGCGGTGCATGCCGGTGCCGATAATTTCCAGGCCCCCGTCCGCACCGGCGACACCGACGATGCACACCACCTTGGAGGTCCCAATATCCAGGCCAACAATCATTTGTTCGTTGCTAGCGTTAGCCATTTATCTTCCTCAATCAGCTCTTGCCGCCCGTTTCCGGCGCGGGTTCAATCGGGGCTTTCCAGCGCACTGCAACACCGTTGCCGTAGCGGACATCCACCTGTTCCACACTTTCCATGCGCTCCTTCAGCGCCTTGTCCCAAACCTGCATAAAGCGCTGCAGCTTGCCGGCCACCGGCTCCTTGCCGATCACCAGGGTCAGGCCGGGCTCGAACCTCAGGTTCCAGTTGCCCCGCGCCGCCAGCTGGCAGGCCTCCACCTTGAGCCCCAGGGGTTGCAGAACCTGGGAAAAGTTCCGGTACTGCTGCATCACCCGCCGCTCCATGCCTTCCGGCCCGTCCAGCAGGGGCAGGGTCTCCGGGAGCTCGACATTGCCGATATCCAGGATCTTGCCCTTGTTGTTGAGGAATCGCCCCTCACCCCAGCGGGCGATGGGCACCTCCTCCTCAATGGCAATCACCACCTCGTCCGGCCACTTGCGCCGGGCGGAAGCCGAGGCCACCCAGGGGTGGGCCTCCAGGGCGGCACAGATGCCCTCCAGGTCGAGGCTCAGGAAGCCACCCCCCAGGTTGGCGGCGACGATGTTTTCCACCTCCGGCGCCGCCACCCGCCCCAACTCACCGTCCACCCCGATTACCGCGATGGGCACGTCGTACTTTTGGTAGAGCAGATAACCGCCCCACCCCAGGCCACAACTGATGGCCACCATGGCCAACAACTTCAAGCCGGCCCCCAGGCCCAGCCCGGCTGGCCCTTCGCCCACCGCGGCAGGGCCGCTGTTGCCGCCGGCGGGAGAGGTCATGCTGTGCCGCTCTCGGCGGTGGCGAGAATGGCCACCACCAGCTGGTCAAAGTCCATACCCACCGCGCGGGCCGCCATGGGCACCAGGCTGTGGGTGGTCATCCCGGGCACGGTGTTGACCTCCAGCAACTGGAAGTTGCCATCCCCGTCCACCATGGCGTCGACCCGGCCCCAGCCCCGGCAACCCAGGCTGGTGAAGGCCCGCAGGCAGAGCTCCTGAAGCTCCCGCTCCCGCTCCGGCGGCAGGCCACAGGGGCACAGGTAGCGGGTGTCGTCCCTCAGGTATTTGGCTTCGTAGTCGTAAAACCCCCGGTCGGTCTCCAGCTTGATCACCGGCAGGGGGCGACCGTCGAGAATGGCCACGGTGTACTCGTCGCCACTCAACCAGGACTCGGCGATGACGCCGCCGCCGAGGCTGTCCGCGCGATGCCAGGCGGCCGCCAACTCCGCTGCCGATGTGGCCTTTGCCATGCCGATACTGGAACCCTCCCGGGCGGGCTTGACCATTACCGCGCCCCCCAGGGCACTGAGGGTACTCGACCAGTCGCTATCGGCGCTGAGGTCGGCAAAGTTGGCGGTGGGCAGGCCCAGGCCCCGCCACAGCAACTTGGTGCGAAACTTGTCCATCGCCAGGGCGGAAGCCAGCACGCCACTGCCGGTGTAGGGCAGGCCGAGAAATTCCAGGGCCCCCTGGAGGGTGCCGTCCTCGCCCCCCGGACCATGGAGGACGATAAACGCCAGATCCGGCGCCAGGGCTTCCAATTCGCCAATAATGCCGGGACCTACGTCGATACCCACGGCGTCCACCCCCTGGCGCAACAGGCCCGCGAGTACGGCATTGCCGCTGATCAGGGAAATCTCCCGCTCCGCCGAGGTGCCGCCAAAAAGCACCGCCACCTTGCCAAA
>CAZWUP010000395.1:0-2204 GCA_964637045.1 uncultured Porticoccaceae bacterium
GCCTGCTGTTCGTCGGCCTGGACGTGATCGGCGACTACCTCACCGAGATCAACGTCACCAGCCCCACCTGTGTCAGGGAAATCGACCGCGAGCAGGGCACGGATATCGGCGGCTCGCTGATGGCCGCCATCGCCGCCCGCCTGGACCCCTGAGCCCCCACCATGGCGGCCGCGGCACAGCCAAGCTACCCGGACTCTGGCCCCCTGGGGGGGGCTGTGATGGTGGCGCTGGCGCTGCACGCCCTGCTGATTCTCGGGCTTGGCTTCAAGCTCCAGAGTGACGCTGCAGCCCCGGCGACAATCGAGGTGACCCTGGCCCACCGCCCGGCCGATGAGACACCCCGGGAGAGCGACTTTATCGCCCAGTTCGACCAGCAGGGCAGCGGCTCCGAGGCGACCAAACAGCAGCTCACCTCGGACCGGACGCCCACCTTGGACGACACCGTGTTTCGCGATACCGACAGCCCCCAACCCATCGAGCAGCGGCAGGCCGAGCAAATCCGGGCGGCACAGCAGGTGGTGGCGACCCGGCAGCCGTCCGCCGAACGGCGGGACCGGGCCGAGGACGACCAGCGGGACGGCACCGTTGACACCGCCCCGCAGCCCCTGAGGGAAATCGCCAGCCTGAGGGCCAAGCTGGCCCATCAGCGCCAGCTGTACAGCAAGATTCCCCGCACCCTGGTGCTCACCGCCGCCAGCGCCAAGGCCTCCGACCAGGCGGAGTATTTGCACCACTGGATAGAATGGGTGGAAAAGATCGGCAATGAAAACTATCCCGAGGAGGCCCAGCGGCGCAAACTCTACGGCACCATCCGCCTGGCAGTGGCGCTGGAGCGGGACGGCAATGTCGCCGGCGTGGAGATCCTCAAGAGTTCCGGCCAGCGGGTTCTCGACCAGGCGGCGATCCGCATCGTGCGTTTGGCGGCCCCCTTTCAACCCATTCCCCCGTCCATCCGCGAGGACCGCATCGAGGTGATTCGCTCCTGGAATTTTATCCCCGGCAACCAGTTCCACACCTCCGCCAACTGACCTGCCAGCGTCAGTGGCCGGCGCAACGCCGCGCCACGGGCAGGAGAGAGGCGCCAGACTTGTATTCCACCGGCGGCGACCCAATACTCAGGGCATGACCGGTGTTTAGTCCCGGCAGCTCATCCGCCACCCTTGGAGTCAATGCCATGTCAGCGACCACCAATTTCAAAGACCACTTCCTGCTGGCCATGCCCGGGCTGGCGGACCCCACCTTCAGGCACGCGCTGATCTACATTTGCGAGCACAACGAGCACGGCGCCATGGGCCTGGTGATCAACCACCCCAGCGACGTCACCCTGGGGCGGGTATTCGAGGAGTTCGAGCTGGACTACCCGGCGGACATCGGCGACCAGCCCCTGCTCAGCGGCGGCCCGGTGCAGCAGGAGCGGGGCTTTGTCATTCACCGCCCCGGCGAGACCCAGTGGACTTCCACCCTGCAGGTCTCCCCCGCGGTTTGCATCACCGCCTCCCGGGACATCATCGTCGATATCGCCTCCCGCCGCGGCCCCCCGGCCAGCTATGTCTCCCTCGGCTACTCCGGCTGGGGCGCGGGTCAACTGGAGCAGGAATTGGCGGACAACAGCTGGCTGGTATGCCCCGCCGACCCCGAGATCATTTTCGACACCCCCTTCCCGCTGCGGGCCAGAGCCACCGCGGAACGCATGGGCATCGACCTGAGCCGCCTCAGCACTCAGGCCGGACATGCCTGAACAGGCTGCGGTGCCACCCCCGCCGGTCACCGCCCTGGCCTTCGACTTCGGTCTCCGCCAGATCGGTGTGGCGGTGGGCCAGACCCTGACCGGCTCCGCGTCGCCCCTCACGGTGATCGCGGCTCGCGACGGTCAACCCGACTGGACAGTGGTGGACGCCCTGGTGAAGGAGTGGCGCCCCGGTCTGTTGCTGGTGGGCCTGCCCCTGAATATGGACGACAGCGAAAGCGAGTTCTGCGCCAGGGCGCGTAAGTTCGGCCGCCGCCTCCACGGCCGAACCGGACTGAAGACCCTGATGATCGACGAGCGCCTCAGCACCAGGGAGGCCAAGGCGCGGGGCGGCAGGCGGGAGAGCTACCGGGAACACCCGGTGGACAACCTGGCCGCCCAGGTTATCCTGGAGGGCTGGCTGCGGGACCCGGAACACGCCCGCGAGCCCTGAGGGCTGCTAGGGCTTGCGGCTGTA
>CAZWUP010000396.1:0-2193 GCA_964637045.1 uncultured Porticoccaceae bacterium
ATTTTCCCGTCATTGCCTGCCGGATGCAACCGCCAAATGGGGCGGCGGGATTTGCCTGCTCAGGGACCCGCCGGCAGATCCCCATCGGCCTTCTGCATCAGGATCACATCGCTGCCGACAAATTCTGGACTGGCACCCCACTGGCGGCCGAGCCAGAGAAAGGTTTCCCGGCTGAAGAAGCAGATATGGGTGGGATCATTCTTGTAGTGCCAGCGGGCGAAGGCGTCCACCTCCAGCACCAGCTTGGTCATCAACCCCAGCCAGCCCCCGGGCCTGATCAGGGACCACAGGCGGTTGAGCTCCCGGCCCGGGTGGGCCAGGTGTTCCACCACCTCGGTGGCGGTGACAAAATCGAAACTGCCGGTGAGCACGGAGGGGTCCGCGGCGTAGTAGGGGTCGTAAATGGCGGTGGCAAAGCCCCGCTCGGCAAGCATCAGCGACAGGGTGGGCCCAGGTCCGGAGCCAAAATCTAGCCCCCGGGCCCCTGCCGTCAAGCGCGACGCCAGGGGTTCCGCCAGGCGATTGAGAAACTGCCGATAACCGGGGTCGTCGGGGCGGTTCTGGTGGAGGTCGTAGTGGGCCTTTTCCGCGCCCCGGTCGAGGTGGTACTCGGGGGGTGTAAACACCAACAGGCAGTGCCGGCAGCGGAGGTAGTCGCGGCGCCGGTCGGCGGAAAAAGGGGCGCTGTCTGGGGCCTGGCAGAGGGGACAGGGGGGCGGCATGGCGGTCAAATGGGGTCCGGCTGGGAAGTGGGCAGGCGACAGTTATGGCATTTTTGCCGGCCATTGGGAAGGCGCAGCGCAGTATTTGGGTTAAGCTGACCATCTCTGCACAACACCCTTCGAGCTGCCATGGCCAAAACCATTTCCGGCATCAAGAAAAGCCCCTTCCGGCGCCGCCTGGCCCTGTCCATGGCCGGCTTTGGCAGCAGTTCCCGCTACGCCGCCGGGGGGCTCGGCAACCTGTTGAAGAGCCCCGCCCAGCGGCGCGACGCCAACCGGGAGCTGCTGGCCCGGGAGGCGGAGCGCTTTGTGGCCGAGCTCGGCAAACTCAAGGGCGCCTATGTAAAGATCGGCCAGATGCTCGGCATCTACGGCCAGTATATCCTTCCCGACCCCATCACCGAGGCCCTGCAGTCCCTCAACGACCGCACCGCCGAGGTGCGCTGGAGCACCATGGACAGGGCCCTGAAAACATCCCTGGGTTCCCGCTACAAGGATTTTGCCGTCAACCACAGCGCCCTGGCGGCGGCCTCTCTGGGCCAGGTGCACAGCGCGGTGTATCTTCCCGAGAACCGGGAGCTGTGCCTGAAAATCCAGTACCCGGGGATGGCGAAAGCCATCGACAGCGACTTCCGCGACGTGGTCCGGGTGATGAGGATGGCCCGCTGGCTGCGGGGGGACCGGGAGTCGGAGGGGCTCCTGGAGGAAGTGCACACCTTGCTCAAACTGGAGATCGACTATCTCCGGGAGGCGGCCATGGGACAGCGCATTCGCCAGCTGTTACAGGGTGACCAGCGCTATCTGGTCCCCGAGATCTACGGTGAATTCTGCTCCCCAACCCTGCTGGCGATGGAGTTTGTGGACGGCCACAAGTTCACCAGCCCGACGGTCACCGCCCTGCCCCAGGCCCAGCGCAACGCCATTGCCCAGGCAGTGCTGGAGCTGTTTTTCCAGGAAATCTTTCACTGGCGGCTGATGCAGACGGATCCCAACTTTGGCAACTACCTGGTGGTGCTGGACAGCGGCGTGCCGCAATTGGCGCTGCTGGATTTCGGCGCGGTGCGGGAGTTCGACGCCGGGCTGATGGACGCCCTGTGCCAGACCATTGCCGGCGCGGTGGACCGGGATCTGGCCGCCACCACCGCCGGCCTCAACCAGCTGGGCTGTTTTCGCCCCGACCAGGGGGAGGCATCGAAAACCACGTTCGCCGAATTCTGCTTCCTGCTGGTGGAGCCCTTCCGCCCCGGCGACGCCAGCACGCCGAGGGATGCCGTCAACGCCAGGGGCGAGTATTGCTGGGCCAAAGCCAATTTGGTCAAGCGTGCCGCCAGGCTCGGCGCCACCTCGGCCCTGGACCGGGACTTCAGCGTCCCGCCCCGGGAGTTTGCCCTGATCACCCGCAAGCTCGGCGGGGTGTTCGGCGCCATGGCGGCGCTGGGGGCGGAGCTGAATACCAGCGAGCTCCTGGCCA
>CAZWUP010000397.1:0-2192 GCA_964637045.1 uncultured Porticoccaceae bacterium
GGGCCGGGGCCATGGGCCACACTCAGTTCATGCCCTCCAACTATATCCGCTACGCCATCGACGGCGACGGCGACGGCCGCGTCGACCTGTGGGGCAGCGAAAAAGATGCCCTGGCCTCCGGCGCCAACTTCCTCAGCCACCTGGGCTGGCAGAGGGACCAGCGCTGGGGGCGGGAAGTGCGCCTGCCGGCGGGCTTTGATTACACCCTCACCGGCACCGCCAATCCCCGCAGCCTCCGCCAGTGGGGCGACCTGGGGGTGCGCCTGGCGGACGGCTCCCCGCTGCCTGCCGCCGCCATCGAGGGCAGTATTCTGGTGCCGGCGGGCCACCGGGGTCCGGCGTTTGTCGTCTACGATAACTTCGCCGTCATCATGAAATGGAACCGCTCCGAGTCCTACGCCCTGTCGGTGGGCCTGCTGGCGGACCGGATCGTCGGCAGTGGTGGGCTGCGACAGCCGCCGCCGGCGGACCAGAGGGCTCTGTCCCGCGCCGAAGTCGAGAGCATGCAGCAGGCTCTCAACCGCCAGGGCTACGACGTGGGGGAGGCGGACGGAGTGTTTGGTCCCGCCACCCGCAGCGCCCTCAGCGCCTACCAGAAGGCCACCGGCCGGGTCAGCGACGGCTTCCCGGATCCCGAGGTGCTGGCGGCTTTGCTCAGGTAGCCCGCGGGCCGCGCCGCCCGAAGCCAGTTTTATTGTTGTGATTGCCTGTCCTGTTTTTGTTGTTTCCGCGGTGTCGAGCTATAGTCGGAGAGGCTTGCGCGCTGGGTAGTGTTCTGCAGTCGGGCCAGAGTGATCCATAACATCAATAATCTGGAAGGATACTGACATGAAAAATTATGTTGCTGAACTTTTGGGAACGTTCTGGCTGGTGCTTGGGGGCTGCGGTAGTGCCGTGTTGGCAGCTGCATTTCCCGAGTTGGGTATCGGGTTGTTGGGGGTGTCGCTGGCGTTTGGTTTGACGGTGTTGACCATGGCCTACGCCATCGGCCATATCTCTGGCTGCCATCTCAATCCGGCGGTGTCTATCGGGCTGTGGGCGGGAGGGCGATTCCCGGGGAAGGAACTGGTGCCCTATATCGTCGCCCAGGTGGTGGGTGGAGTTGCCGCCGGTGGCGTACTCTACCTGATCGCTTCCGGAAAGGCGGGCTTTGATGTCAGCGCCGGCTTTGCCGCCAATGGGTTTGGCGACCACTCCCCCGGGGGCTACAGTCTACAGGCCGCGGTGATCGCCGAAGTGGTGATGACCATGATGTTTCTGCTGGTGATTCTCGGTGCTACCGACCGCCGTGCGCCCCCTGGCTTTGCCCCCATCGCCATCGGCCTGTGCCTGACCCTGATCCACCTGATAACCATTCCGGTCACCAATACCTCGGTGAATCCGGCCCGCAGCACTGGAGTTGCCATCTATGTCGGGGGTTGGGCCACCGCACAGCTCTGGCTGTTCTGGGTCGCACCCATTGTCGGCGGCGTGATTGGTGCGGGTATCTATCGCTTGCTGGGCAGGGATGACGCCTAGCAGCGCACCGCGGCGCTCCGGGTGCGGCCTCCGATCTGGATTGGGCGGTGGGTTGCCCGCAAGCCCAAGGCAGCGCCGGGTTGCGGCCGTACACCGTTTATTAACCCGACGATAATTCATGCCGGGTCAATGACTCAGCTGAAGGCTTGCCGAGTTAATAGTTTGACTAGCGGTGGACCCTTTCTATACTTGATGGCGAGGGCCGATCGACGACACAGCAGACGAATAGTCTCGGGAGGTAAGCCATGGGTGCCATGACCCTGGATCTGGAAGGTTGGCGTAAAAGTGCGAGTACCGGCGAGCTGACGCCGGTACACAATATCCATCTTCAAGTCACCGAAGCCTGCCACCTGATGCTGGAGCAGGCCGTCGAAGAGCTGCAACAGCGCCACGAGGAAGAGCGGCTGCTGGACATCGACCCGGAGGCGTTGGAGGTGGAGGTGTCCGCGGATTGCGGCCCCCTCGCCAGTTGTCAGCTTAGGGTCTATCGAAAGCCCGGCGACGAGGATTGTCATTTTCATCTGGTGGGCAACTGCAAGGGTGACAACAGCCTTGTGTACTCCAATGCGGTGCTGGTCAATATGCTGACTTAGTACTCTTACAATTTGCTACTGCCTTGTGTTCCGGTTCTATTGTAGGAGCCCGGCACCCAGGGCACTCGCTCCGCTCGTGGG
>CAZWUP010000398.1:0-2186 GCA_964637045.1 uncultured Porticoccaceae bacterium
CTTGCGCACCGCATCATTGACTGCGGCGGCCAGCAAGTCTTCCAGCAGCTCCTTCTCTTCGCTGAGCAGGGCGGGGTCGAGGGTAACCTTGCGCACGTCGTGGCGCCCATTCATGGTCACCTGGACCATCCCGGCGCCGGCTTCGCCGGTGACCTCCAGTTTCGCCGCCTCCTCCTGCATGCGCTGCATGTTTTCCTGCATCTGCTGCGCCTGTTTCATCAAATCCTGGATACCTTTCATAGCCTGTTCTATCCCGTTGGGTCCAATACCTTGACCGTGGATTCTATCAGTTCACCCCCGAAAACCCGACATATTTCCTGCACATGGGGGTCGGCCCTGAGACTGTCGATGGCCTGCCGCAGGCGCTCCGCCTTGATCCTGGCGGCCGCCATGCGCGGAGTTTCCCCGCTCACCGGGGCGACCCTGATAGCCACGCCAAGCTCCCGGCCAAAGTAGTTGGAAAGTGCCCCAGCCAGACGCTCCCCCTGGGATTCCTCGTAGAGGGCGCTGTTGTCGGCATCCAGCACAAAGCCGAGGCTGCTGCCATCGATCTCCGCCAGCATCATGTTTATCGCGGTGTTGTGCAGCAGGCCGCCCAACCCCAGGCCGGCACAGACCTGGCCCCAGGTTTCCGGCGTCAACTCGGCAAAGGGAACCCTATCGGCGGCGTCAGCGCCGGGTGCGGACACCTCTGGCACGTCCTCCGTCCCGGGCAGCGGCCGCATGGCCTGTGGTGGCTCAGGGGGCGGGGCTATCTCCGGTCCCGCCTGAGCGGCGCTGTACTGCTCGTATTCCGCGACCGACGCCTCAGGGGACAGGTCCGGTTCACCGCGGGTGCTGGGGGCAATGTCGGGGACTGCAGGCGGCGCGGGGCTTGGCGGCGGAGGTGTTTCCACCCGGGGTTGCGGGGAACTTGCCGCGGCCCCGGTGGCAACAACGTTCGCAGCAGCCGTGGTAGCGGGGCCGGATTCCGCAATACCCCGGCTAGCCGGCTTTTTTGCCGGTGGCGGGGCCTCCCCCGCCCGCGCCCCGGCGGGCGCCTCCACCTGATCGGGGAATAGCGGGCGGAAAGCCAGCAGCCGCAGCAGCACCATTTCGAAGCCGGAGCGGGGATCCGCCGCCTGCCCCAGGTCCTTTCGTCCCAGCAGGGTGATCTGGTAGAACAGTTGGATATCCTCCCGGCTGACTCTGGCGGCCAGGTCGAGGATCGCGCCGTGGTGCTCCTGCACCGGATCCAGGGCGTCGGGCACGGTTTGGGCGATGGCCACCTGGTGCCAGATGGACAGCATGTCCGCCAGGGCGGTGTCATAGTCCGGGGCGTGATCCGCCAGACGGCCCACCCGGGCGAGAACATCCGCTGGATCGCCCCCGGCCACGGCACTGCAGATATCCACCACCGCCGAGCGGTCGATGGTCCCCAGCATGGCGTTGACTTCGGCGGCGGTGAGGGTGCCGCCACCGTGGGCGATGGCCTGGTCGGTGAGGCTCAAGGCATCCCGCATACTGCCGTCGGCGACCCGCCCCAACTCCCACAGGGCGGCCTCCTCGTAGGGAATCTTCTCTTCCCCCAGCACATACTTGAGGTGGCCGACGATGCGCTCCGGGTTGAGGTTCTTGAGATTGAACTGCATGCAGCGGGAGAGCACGGTGACCGGCAGCTTCTGCGGGTCGGTGGTGGCGAGCAGGAACTTGACGTGGGGCGGCGGCTCCTCGAGGGTCTTCAACAGCGCGTTGAAGCTGCTGTTGGAGAGCATGTGCACCTCGTCGATAAGGTAGACCTTGAAGCGCGAGCGGGTGGGAGCGTACTGCACGTTGTCCAGCAGCTCGCGGGTGTCCTCCACCTTGGTGCGCGAGGCGGCGTCTATCTCGAGCAGGTCGACGCTGCGCCCCTGGGCGATCTCCTCGCAGGCACTGCAGCGCCCGCAGGGTTCCGAACTGACCCCTGCCTCGCAGTTGAGGCTCTTGGCAAAAATCCGCGCGATGGTGGTCTTGCCGACCCCCCGGGTACCCGTAAACAGGTAGGCATGGTGCAGGCGGTCGTGATCCAGGGCGTTCACCAGCGCCTGGCGCACGTGCTCCTGACCGACCAGTTCACTGAATCGGCTGGGGCGCCATTTGCGGGCGAGGACCTGGTAGGACATGAAATTGCGCGCCTTGCGGAAAAGGCCAAGGATACACCAGGCACC
>CAZWUP010000399.1:0-355 GCA_964637045.1 uncultured Porticoccaceae bacterium
CCTTCCCGCCAATGGCGACACCGTCTACAAGTGGCAGGACGCCAGTGGCAAATGGCATTTTTCCGACACCCCGCCCGGGGATGAAGCCGGCAGGGCAACGGCAGCCCCCATCAAGACCACCAACACCACCAGCACCGCCGCCACCAACAGGGAGCTCAAACAGGTGTTTACCGATGAGCTGCCCGCCGAGGCCGCCCATCGCCGGCAGCAGCAACAGCAACAGGACGCGCGCCGGGCCCAGCTCGATCGCTGGTGCCGGCAGGCCAGGGACCGCCGGCCGCCCACCGGCGGCGGGTGGACCTTATTCGAGCCCGCCGGCACCCCCTCCGCGTCCCCCAGGCCGGCGCGGACCCGC
>CAZWUP010000399.1:365-2184 GCA_964637045.1 uncultured Porticoccaceae bacterium
CCGGGTGATCTTTATCGATGCCGACGGCAACCCCCTCGAGGTCACCGAGGATGAGCGGGAACAGCGGGCCCGGGCCCTACAGCGACAAATCGACCGCACCTGTAGCTGACCCGCACTGGACAAATCACTCGGCGCTGCCTAGAGTTGCGGCCCTGTTCCCACAACCCGAGGTCCCGATGGCCAGCGACCAGCTTCTGCGCTTCGTCTTTGACGGCACCGATGTCCGCGGTGAAATCATCACCCTGGAACAGAGTTATCAGGGTGTGCTTGCCACTGGCAACTATCCGGCCGCCATCGCTGCTCTCCTGGGGGAGACTCTGGCCGCCGCCGGCCTGCTCAGCGCCACCATGAAGTTCGACGGCATCCTCACCCTTCAGGCGCGGGGCGATGGCGCCCTGTCCCTGCTGATGGCCGACTGTACCCGCCAACACCAGTTGCGGGGAATCGCCCGCCTGCGGCCCGACACCCATTGGGCAGAATTGGCAGCGGGACCCGGCGACCTGCGCCAGCTCCTGGGCCAGGCCCACCTGGCGATCACCATCGACCCCGCCAACGGCGAACGCTACCAGGGCATCGTGCCCCTGGAGTCCGCCACCCTGGCGGGCTGTATCGAAGCGTATTTTCGCCAATCGGAACAGCTCCCCACCAGGCTGTGGCTGTTTGCCGACGGCACCCGCGCCGGTGGCCTGCTGTTGCAGGGGCTGCCGCTGCAGCAGCAGAGCCAGGAGCAGCGCGACCTCTACTGGCAACACCTGGCCGTCCTCGGGGACACCCTCACCAGCGAGGAGTTTCTCGCCGCCGACTCCCAGACCATCCTCACCCGTCTGTTCCACCAGGAGCAGGTGCGCCTGTTCGACCCCACCGCCATGGCCTTTGCCTGCAGCTGCTCCCGGGACCGCACCGCCGCGATGCTGGCCAGCCTGGGGGAGGCGGAGGTGCGCCAGCTGCTGGCGGAACAGGGCCTGGTGGATGTCCAGTGCCAGTTTTGCGACCAGCAGTACCGCTTCGACGGCGTCGAGGTGGACGCCATATTCAACCCCGAAATCAAGACCTTGCACTGAGCCGGGAGGTTGGTTTCGCGTCTGCCGGTATTTCTGGCATAATTGCAGCCCATTTTTCCCAGATCTCCATTTTTAAACTCTCACAGGACTAATCCGATGACGCAAATCGACGATTCTGCGGTGAATGTGTACACCGACCTGAGTCCCGCCGAACTTATTGAACAGGCTGTGGTGCGCGGCGAGGGCCATCTCACCGACACCGGGGCCCTGCTCGCCACCACCGGCCACCGCACCGGAAGATCTCCCGCCGATCGCTTCATCGTCGATGAACCCAGCACCACGGATGCCATCGCCTGGGGTCCAGTCAACCGCCCCTTCCCCCAGGACAAGTTCGATGCCCTCTGGGACCGGGTCCACGAGTACATCTCTGACCGGGACCGCTTCGTCTCCCACCTTCACGTAGGCCAGGACAGCGAGCACTACATCCCGGTCAAGGTGACCACTGAAACCGCCTGGCACAACCTGTTCGGGCGCAATATGTTTATCCGTCCCGAGAAGTACAACCCCTCCGGCAAGGAGCCCTGGAAGATTCTGCACGCCGCCAACTTCGTCTGCGACCCCGAGCGCGACGGCACCAACAGCGAGGGTGCGGTGATCATCAACTTCGCCAGCCGCAAGGTGTTGCTGGCGGGGATGCGCTACGCCGGGGAAATGAAAAAGGCCATGTTTTCCGTGCAGAACTTCCTGCTGCCGGAAAAGGACGTGATGCCCATGCACTGCGCCGCCAATGTCGGCGCCGACGGCGATGTCGCCCTCTT
>CAZWUP010000400.1:0-2166 GCA_964637045.1 uncultured Porticoccaceae bacterium
TGGTGTTCATCACTGGTGGGCTCCCCTTCAGCTTAGCAAATTTGCCTGCCCGGGGGATGGCGGTGGGACGCCGTTTCTGGCCACTGGTCGGTGGCGGGCCGCTGCCGCCGCGGTGTCCTCAGAGGGTGGTGAACTGGCCGAGGTGTAGCATGCACAGCTGATCGCGGCCGTTTTTCTTGGCCCGGTAGAGGGCCTGGTCGGCGCGTTGAAGGAGGTCGTGGCCACTGTGGTCTGAGCCTTCGAGGACACTGATACCAATACTGGCGGTGAGGGTCAGGGGCCGCTCGCTGCCGGTGTGGGGCGTCAGCTCCCGCAGCCGTTGCTGCAGCTGCCTGGTAAACGCGAGGGCCTGTTCCCGATTGCCGCGGGTGATGGCGAGAACCAGCTCCTCGCCGCCGTAGCGGGCAGCAATGTCATCGGCGCGGCAACTGTCCGCCAGTTCGCTGCAGATGGCCCGCAGCACCCGGTCCCCGACGGCGTGACCGTGCTCGTCATTGATCACCTTGAAATGGTCGATGTCGATAAACAGCACCATCAGCAGCGAGCCGCTGGCCCTGGCCTCGGCGATTTTCTGGTCCAGGCGGACAAACAGGTTTCTGCGGTTGGCGAGGCCGGTCAGTTCATCGGTGTGGGCGATGCGGTCCAGCTCCCGGTTGGCGGTCTCCAGCGCCTGCTGGGAGTTCACCAGCAGTTGGTGATTGACCTCCAGGTCGGTGACATCCTGGACGATGGCAATCAGCTGCGACAACGGCTGATTTGCCCGTTGAATGCGTGTCAGACGGGCCTGGTAGAACCTGTCACTGAGGCGGAAGGGCACCGGCGTGGTGTCCACCTGCAGCAGCGGAATCCCGGGCAGCAGCTGTTGCAGGTCATCGCCGATGGTCGGCCGGCGGCCCGGGAACAGGGCTTCCGCCGCCCGGTTGTAGTCCAGGATCTGACCGCTGTCGCTGAGGATAAACACGGCATCATCGAGGATGTCCAGGGCCCGGTGACGGGCGACAGGGGAGTAGTACAGCAGGGCGCGGCGGTGGATCACCCAGTTCCATACGCCAAAACTGAGGGCGAAGCCCAGGGGCGTGGGATCCTGGGGCAGCGGCCAGATGCCGGTGAGGTAGGACAGATTGAAGAGCACGGCAGCCACGGGAGCGGCAGTGGTGGCCACCATTTGACTTCGATAGTGGGGTGACTGGGCGAAGTGGCGGAAGAGGATCAGGCAACCCAGCAGAATGATGCTGTAGTTGTAGCTGACAAACAGCCAAAACCAGGGGCCGTGCACCACCCGGGCAACCTCTACCGCCGGGGGAAGAATATAGTCCCGCCACAGGACATTGCCGGTTTCCGGCTGGTACTGCCAGGCCAGGTACAGGGTGATGGCTGGAATCAGCAGCAGGCTGGGCAGCAGGCGGGCTGCCAGTACCTCGCTGCCGGATTTGTTGAGGGCCATCACCAGCCACACCAGGGGCACCAGAGCGATGGGCAGGTACTGGAGGCGGTTGAGGGTGACCGCCGTCGTCAGGTCCTTCACCCCCACCCAGACCATGTCCCCCAGGCACCAGAGGGTGACCAGGGCGCTGAAAAACACCACCCAACCCCACTTCTTGCCGGGCCGCAGCAGGCAGAGGTGAATGGTCAGCGCGAGGCTGAACAGGGTGCCCAGCAGCGAGGGCAGGTAGTAGAGCAGGTTTTCCGGCACTGTTGTTTCGCCCCGTCACTGGTGGCTGTTACAGGGGCAGGCTCCAGCGGCTAGCAGCCCCCCTGACATTCACAGGTGGGGGCAGCCGAAGCACTGCAGGTACACTCCTTGAGGATCATTCAAACGGCGCAATTGAGCAAGTTCCCGGCGCAGGCTTGTGGCGAGACTGAGCAGTGGGTCGCCGCTGGCCAGGGTCTGCCAGGCGAGGCCGGCACCGCCTTCCGCCAACTGCTTGAGCAACTGCTCCTGAAAGCCGAGGGGGCGCGTGATCGGCTTCAGGGTCCAGGTCTCCAGCCCCGCCCTGGCGGCGGCGGCAGCCACGGTTTGCTCCAGATTGCCCAGCTTGTCCACCAGGCCGATGTCGAAGGCTTGACGCCCGGTCCATATCCGCCCTCGGGCGACCCTGTCCACTGCGTCGGGGGTGGTCTGGCGGCCCTCCGCCACCAGGGCCAGGAACTGGCGGTAGATGTTGT
>CAZWUP010000401.1:0-2165 GCA_964637045.1 uncultured Porticoccaceae bacterium
TTTGCTCACCCACCCACTGACGGAAAAGCGGGTGGCGGACGCCCGCGGCCGGGCTGCCAACTTCCCCCCCCGCCAGTACCCCCTGCAGCCCAAATACGACCTGATGCGCGCCCGCGCCATGCTGTGGATCGACAGCAACCCGCAAAAATCCGTACAGCGCTTCGCCAGCGAGCTGGAGGGCTACTCCACCTCCAGGACCGCCTCTGCCTACGGCCTGGCCCTGGCCTACTCCCGCCAGGGCAAGGACAAAAAGGCCTGGCAGACCCTGGCCCCACTGCTGGAGGCGGAGCCCAAGAATATCGTCCTGCAACTGGCGGCGGTGGAGCTCGAGTTCAACCGCGGCGCCTACACCGCCTGCCTGAAGCGCATCGCGGAACTGGAACCCCTCCACCGCAACAACTACGCCCTGCAGCGC
Source organism: uncultured Porticoccaceae bacterium (assembly GCA_964637045.1). Taxonomy (GTDB): domain Bacteria; phylum Pseudomonadota; class Gammaproteobacteria; order Pseudomonadales; family Porticoccaceae; genus CAYXXZ01. The sequence goes on from CAZWUP010000401.1 coordinate 416, forward strand.
TACAAGGCGGAGATCCTCCTCAAACAGGCCGAGTACCAGGACGCGCAAGCCGTCCTCCACGGCCTTACCCAGCAGCGCCCCAACGACCCGGAAGTGTGGTTCGAACTGGCGGAAACCAGCGGCCTGGCGGGCAACATCATCGAGGTTCACAAGGCGCGGGCGGAATACTTCATCCTGATCGGCGTCTACGACAAGGCCAGGGAGCAGCTCACCTACGCCAGGCGCCTGGCCCAGAACGACTACCGGGAAAACGCCATTCTCGAGGTGCGCATCCAGCAAATCGACGAAATGATCGAAAGGGTCAAGCAGCTGTAGACCCGTGCCGACGCGGATCCCCCGCCCCACCCCCACCGGGCGGCCCGACCCTCACCCGGTGGCAATGACCACTGCGCCGATCAGGCCGGGGACCACCAGGAAATACACCTGCATCAGACCCCGTGCCAGAGTCCCGGCGCGGCGCAGGCCCATCAGGTGGTCGATCACCTGGGAGCCCTTGACCGCCACGGTGACACAGATGGCCACCACCACCGCCGCCGAGGGCGCCAGGGTTTCGGCGGTGGCGCCACTGACCAGGGTGAGGGCCATCAACAGCCACCAGGTGTGGCGCAGACGGGCAATGGCGGAAGGCTGGGTGGTCACGGGGATTACCTCAACACATATAGCAGGGGGAAAATGATGATCCACACCAGGTCGATCATGTGCCAGTAACTGGCCACGCTCTCCAGGCCTTCGTGGTCTTCGGCACTGTAACTGCCCAGGGCCGTGTTCACCGCCGCCCAGGCCACCGCACAGGCACCGATCAGCACATGGAGCAGGTGGTTGAAGGCGAGATAGTAATACAGGGAAAAAAACAGATTGGTGCGGGCGTCGATGCCGGCGGCCCCGTTCCACTGGTACTCCCAGGCCTTGATCCCACAATACAGCGCGGCGGCGCCCAGGGTCAGCCCCAGCCATTTCAGGCACTGCCGGCGCCGGCCCTGGCCCATGGCCGCCACTGCCCGGGCCATGAAAAAGCTGCTGGTCAGCAGCACCAGGGTGTTGAGGGCGCCGGCCCGGGTGTTGAGCTGGGCCGGGCCGGCGGCGAAGACCTCCGGGTTGAACCAGCGGGCGGTGAGAAATACCGCAAAGAACAGGGCGAACTCGGTCATCTCCGCGTAGATCAGGATCCACACCGCGGTGTTGCCCGGGGCCGCCCGGCTCAGGCCTGCCCGCAGCGGGGCCGTCGCCGAGGGCAGTGCGATACCCGCGGCGGCCCCCTGGGGCCAGGTTTCAGAAGTGGGCACGGATCACCTCGCCGAGGGCGGCAAGGGTGTCGCCATCGTCGCTGAGGGGCTCCGCCATGCACGCCCCGCAGGCCTCCCGGGGGGAGAGGCCGGCTTGCATCAACAGTGCCGTGTAGATAACCAGGCGGGTGGAGGCGGCCTCCTCCAGGTCGTGGTTGTTGAGGCGGCGCAGGTCCCGCGCCAGGGCCACCAGGCGGGTGGTGAGGGCAGGCTCGAGACCGCTCTCCAGGTGCACGATTTCCGCTTCCCTGGCGGCGTCCGGGTAGTCGAAACTGAGGGCCACAAAGCGCTGGCGGGTACTGGGCTTGAGGCCCTTCACCAGGTTCTGGTAACCGGGGTTGTAGGAGATCACCAGCATAAAATCCGGGTGCGCCTCGATGGTTTCGCCGGTGCGTTCGATGGGCAGGGTGCGGCGGTGGTCGGCCAGGGGGTGGAGCACCACGGTGGTGTCCTTGCGGGCCTCCACC
>CAZWUP010000402.1:0-2154 GCA_964637045.1 uncultured Porticoccaceae bacterium
ACCGTGCTGTGTGCACGCCTTCAGGGGCGCACTAGGAGCTCACTCTGTGAGCGAATGACGGCGGCACCCAACCGGCATGGGTACATTACCCACCCCTGTTCGCCCGGAGACCGGGCTCCTACACATTCCTCCCCAAGCCCGGAGGCGCCACCCTGTAGGAGCTCACTCTGTGAGCGAATGACGGCGGCACCCAACCGGCTATGGGCGCATTGACCACCCCCATTCGCCCGGAGACCGGGCTCCTACACATTTCCCCCAAGCCCGGAGGCCCCTGTTGGAGCTCACTCTGTGAGCGAACGACGGTGGCACCCAACCGGCTATGGGCGCATTGACCACCCCTGTTCGCCCGGAGACCGGGCTCCTACACATTTCCCCCAAGCCCGGAGGCCCCTGTTGGAGCTCACTCTGTGAGCGAATGACGGTGGCACCCAACCGGCTATGGGCGCATTGACCACCCCCATCGCCCGGAGACCGGGCTCCTACAAAGGCAAAAAAGGGGCCTTAAGGCCCCTTTTTATTTACCGATTTACGGGTGATCAATAGTAACTTTTGCCCGCCTTGGCCATGGCGCGCATGGTTTCGGTGGGTTCGTACAGCTTGCCCAGATGGGCATATTTGTCCGCCAGGGCACAGACCTCCGCCATTCCCAGCTCATCCATCCAGCGGCAGATGCCGCCGCGGAAGGCGGGGAAGCCGAGGCCGAACAGCAGGCCCTGGTCCGCCTCCTGGGGGGAGCCGGCGATGCCCTCCTCCAGGCAGCGGGCCATCTCGGTGGCCATGGGGATCATCATCCGGGCGACGATTTCCTCGTCGCTGAAGGCCACCGGCGCGGCAACATGGTCTGCCAGCAGGGCCTTGACCTCGGGATCGGCAACCTTCGCCAGGCGCCCCTTGTCGTTTTTCTCGTACTTGTAAAAGCCCAGCCCGTTCTTTTGGCCAAAGCGATTGGCGGCAAACAGCACATGGGTGGCGGAGCGGTAGTCCAGGGTCAGGCGGTCGGGGAAACCCGCGGCCACTACGTCCCCGGCGTGGACACAGACATCGATGCCCACCACGTCGGTGAGATAGGCGGGGCCCATGGGCCAGCCCCATTGTTCCATTACCCGGTCCACCCGCTCCAGGTCCGCGCCCTCCCGCACCAGCATATGGAAGCCGGCAAAATAGGGGAACAGGGTGCGATTGACCAGAAACCCGGGGCAATCCTTGACCACCACCGGCTTCTTGCCGATGGCCAGCACATAGGCCACGGCCCGGGCCACGGTATCCTCGGAGGTTTTCTCGCCGCGCACCACTTCCACCAACTGCATGGCGTGCACCGGATTGAAAAAGTGGATGCCGCAGAAGTTCTCGGGGCGCTCCAGGGCGGTGGCAATGCTGGAAATCAGGATGGATGAGGTGTTGGAGGCGAGCACTGTGGTGGGCGCCACCAACTTCTCCACTTCCGCCAGCACCGCTTTCTTGACCGCCTCCTTTTCCACCACCGCCTCCACCAGCAGGTCCACCTTGGCCATGGCGTCGTAGTCCAGGGTCGGCTGGATGCGGGTGAGGATGTCATCCGCCTTGTCCTGGCTCATGGCGCCCCGGGACACCTGGCGGGAGAGCAGGCCCCTGGCCTCGCCGATGCCCAGGTCGAGGGCCCCCTGGTTGATGTCCTTCATGACACTGGGAATACCCTTGAGGGCGTTCTGGTAGGCGATGCCGCCGCCCATGATGCCGGCGCCCAGCACACCGCAGGCAGCGATTTTGACGGACGCCTTGGCGGCGTACTTTTTGGCCACCTGGGAGAGGTAGGCGTCATTGGTGAAGTTGCCCACCAGCGCCCGCCCCGCGGGGGACTTGGCCAGGCTGTGGAAGGTGTCAAACTCCGCCTCCAGGGCTTCGTCCCTGGCCATAAAGGCCGCCGCTATCAGCAGCTCCACGGCGGCGGCCCCGGCGGGGTAGTGGGGCCCGTATTTTTTGTCCACCGCAGCCCTGAGGCGGGGACCCGCTTCCGCCAGCTCGCTCTGGGTGATGGCCACCGGGCCGGTCTTGCGGGCGCGCACCGCCTCCTTGTCCAACTCCCCGGCCACCGCCTTGTGGAGGCACACCAGGGCCTGCTCGCGGAGGTCCTCCGGGGCGCACACCGAATCCACCAGGCCGGCTGCGAGGGCGGCG
>CAZWUP010000403.1:0-2145 GCA_964637045.1 uncultured Porticoccaceae bacterium
CCTTCTTGGCGCGGCGGGCCTTGGCTTCGCCGATGGACATGCGGCGGTTGATGTCCTTGACCTGGCCGATGGACAGGTTGCAGCCCTCTTCGATGGACAGCAGCTTGCGCTGGGCGCGGGTGATGTCCTCGACATTCTGTGCCAGCTTGTCGGCGTAGGGGGGCTTCTTCTTGATCAGTTCGGGAAGCCACTTTTCGTTGGTTTCGTTGCCGGGGAACTTGGCGATAAATTCGCCCCTGGGCATTTTCGAGTGGCGCACGCAGAGCAGCATGATGTTGCGCTCTTCGCGGCGGATCTGGTCGAGCACGTCGCGCACCACCACCGTCAGGGGGTCAAACTGCCGGGGGGTGAGCTTGAGGAATTTGAAGATTTCCCCCAGTTCCGCCAGCTGTTTTTGGGCCTGCTCGCTGTGGCGTCCGTAGCGGGATACGGCGCGCTTGGCCTTGTCGTTTTGCTTGCGCAGGGATTCGAAGCGCTTGCGGGCCTCTTCGATATCCAGGCCGTCGTCGTCCTGGTTGGTGTCTTCTTCCTCGGTGTTGTTCTCCGCGGCGGCAGCGGCGATGGCGCTCTGCTCCATGGCGGAGGGCACGTACTCCATGGGGTCGAGATAGCCGCTGATGATGTCTGCCAGCTTGCGCTCGCCGGTTTGTACCAGGTCGTACTCGCTGAGGATGTGGTCGACAGCGGAGGGCCATTCGGCAAGGCTGGACATCAATTCGCGAATGCCCTCTTCGATGCGCTTGGCGATCTCGATCTCACCTTCCCGGGTGAGCAGTTCCACGGAACCCATTTCCCGCATGTACATGCGCACCGGGTCGGTGGTGCGGTGCTGTTCGGTTTCCACCGCGGCGAGGGCGGCGGCGGCTTCCGCCGCGGCGATTTCGTCGGTGGTGTTGTCGCCGGAGGTGATCAGCAGGGTGTCGGCATCGGGTGCTGTTTCAAACACGCTGATGCCCATGTCGTTGATCATCTGAATGATGTCTTCCACCTGATCGGGGTCGGAGATATCTTCAGGCAGGTGATCGTTGACTTCTGAGTAGGTCAGGTATCCCTGTTCACGACCTTTGGCAATGAGTTCTTTAAGACGAGATTGCTGCTGGGGAGAGTCGCTCATAGTGGTCCGGTGTCTGCTGGGGGATGCATGAAATTAAACGCGCAATTGTACTTGATATGTTGGGTCTTGTCCTGTTAGTTCAAGGGTAGAGCATGATTTAATTTTTTACCTGTTGGCTGTGGCAAGTGATTGTTTAATAAGCTGATATAGCTCGCTTCTGTCCTCTGCGGAAAGCTTGTTCTGGAGGATGGATACCCGCTTGCGGTCGTCTGCCGTGAGCTTGGCCTTGGCCAGCAAAGCTTCCAGCTGCTGACGGGGCGGCTGGCTCTGCTCCAGCTGGCGCTGGAGGTGGACGAGGATGTCGCGGATCTCGGCGATATTGTCGCGCCGGGTGTCCCCGGCGGCGGCAAGCATGTCGGCGGCCGCGATCTGGGCCAGGATTTCACCGCCATCGGCGCCATGTACGCCCCGCCAGTAACCCAGAATATGGTTGAGGGTGTAGTGGGGGTGGTGTTCGAGCAGGGCGCACAGGTCCGCCAGGATTTTTGCGTTGCCGTCGTCGAGGGGACCCAGGTCGGGGAGTGGCACGACCTCGCTGCGCAGTTCGGGGTGGTGGAGCAGCAGGTGAATCAGTCGCTCCAGGGCGGGCATTTTTACCCGCCGCTGCTGGCGCTGGGGGCTGGGCTGCGGCTCCCAGTAGTCGCCGTGGTGGTCGCCGGGTTCCGGGGGGGCGCTGTCGGCCAGATCCTGATAGTCGTCCAACCCGGGGGGCATTTCCTCGGGGGGGGAGGCCGAGGTGGCGATAACCGGGGTGTGAATGGCCGCCAGGGTCTCCACGTCCATGTCGGTGCGCCGGGCCAGCTCCTTGAGCATCAGCTGGCGGAACACGCCGGCACCGATGCGGTTGATCATGGGTGCGGCGAGCTGGCTGAGGCGGGCCTTGCCCTGCAGGGTGCTGGTGTCCAGGCCGTCCTGGAGCACGGCGAAAATAAAGTCCGACAGGGGTTGTGCCGAGGCCATCAGTTTCTGAAAGCCTTCCCTGCCCAGCTTGCGCACCAGGGAGTCCGGGTCTTCGCCGCCGGGAAGAAACA
>CAZWUP010000404.1:0-2137 GCA_964637045.1 uncultured Porticoccaceae bacterium
ATTTAAATTCAACGGGTTACGAGATTGCTTCGTCGTTGCACTCCTCGCAATGACAGATAAGTTGCTCTGCTCGCAATGACAAAGAAGTTGCTCTGCTCGCAATGACAGATAAGTTGCGCTCCTTGCAATCACAAATAAGCTGCACTCCTCGCAATGACAAATAAGCTGCGGTCCTCGCAATGACAAATAATCGGAGATTCCTTAAAACGTTTCGTAGACAGTGGGTTTGTCGAGCACGCCGTAGTTGGCGATTGCCCTTTCAACCCTGGCGCGCATCGAGCTGTCGCAGGCGATATGGAGGGTGACGGCGCCGGAGCCCGTCAACTCGACATCATCGAGCTGGCCCAGCGCCTGGGTTATTTGATCAAGGGCGTCCCGCCTGGTATCAGGAGCCATGAACTGGGATTTCAAGGTGACGATATATTCCATGGATTTCATGCTACCACAGGTATTCCTCTGCCCTTCACCCCGCCGCCAATTGTAGATAGCTGTGGTGTAACCTCGCCACCTGATCCTTGAGGTCTTCCAGGGTACCGGTGTTGTCGATGACATCATCGGCGGCGGCGAGGCGGTCGTCCCGGGACATTTGAGCGGCGATGATGGCTCTGATCTGGGCTTCGCTGTTGCTGTCCCTGGCGGTGGCGCGCTGAATCTGCACCGCCACCGGCACATCCACCACCAGCACCCGGTTTACCTGGCGGTGCTGGCCCATCTCCAGCAACAGGGGCGATTCCAGAATGGCATAGGGGCCTGGCGCCGACTCCAGCTCGCGGAGGGTCCACTGGTTGATCAGCGGGTGCAGCAATCCTTCCAGCCAGAGCTTGTCTGGGGGGTTGGCGAAGATTTTCTCCCGCATGGCGGCGCGGTTAAGGTTGCCATCCGCCAGCAGGATATCGGCACCAAAGTGCTCGGCAATGGCCGCCAGGGCGGGCATGCCGGGCTCCACCACCCTGCGGGATGCCTGGTCGGCGTCCACCACCTTCACCCCAAGGGCGCGGAAACACTCCCCCACCGCGCTTTTGCCGCTGCCGATGCCGCCGGTGAGGCCCACCACAAACATCAGGAAAGATAGCCCAGATACGCGGCGACGATAGCCTCACCCCAGAACAGGGCTATCCACCCGGCGATGGCCAGGTAGGGACCAAAGGCCATGGGGAGCTGCTTGTCGCGGCCCATGGCCAGCACCATGGCGACGCCGATAACCGCACCCACCAGGGACGACAGCAACACGATAAGGGGCAACAGCTGCCACCCCACCCAGGCCCCAAGGGCCGCCAGCAGCTTGAAGTCGCCGTGGCCCATGCCCTCCTTGCCGGTGAGCAGCTTGAACAGCCAGTAAATCAGCCACAGGGACAGGTACCCGGCAATGGCGCCAAACACCGCACTCTGCAGGTCGACAAAATGTCCCTGGGTATTGGCAATCAAACCCAGCCACAACAGGGGGTAGGTGAGCACATCCGGCAACAACTGGGTGCGAAAGTCGATGGCGGTGAGGGTGAGCAGCAGCAGGGAAAACAGCAGCGCGTAGGCCCCCACGGCAGACAAACCAAACTGCATCATCACAAAAACAAACACCAGCCCGGTGGCCGCCTCCACCAGGGGGTACTGAAGGGAAATCGGCTCGGCACAGGTTGCGCACCGGCCCCGGAGAAACACGTAACTGAGCAGCGGAATATTGTGCCACGCCCGCAGGGTAGCGCCACACTTGGGGCAGTGTGAGGCGGGAAAGGCGATATTGAACTGATGCTGCGCCGGCGGGTGCTCCTCGGCGGGAATCCCGAGAAAATCCCGGGAATCCCGCTGCCACTGGGCATCCAGCTGGCGGGGCAGGCGGTAGACGATCACATTGAGAAAGCTGCCAACACACAAGCCCAACAAGCCGGCGATAATCAGGTGCAGGTTATTTATGTCCGGCATTAAGGAGTCTCTAATTAATTGTCATTGCGAGAAGCGCAGCGACGGGGCAAGCCAAAAACCTCGGCAAACCCAGTCTCCTGTGTTGCTTCGCTGCGCTTGGCAGGCCCCGCGGGTGCTTTGGGCCAGCAACCACAGGGACTGAACCGTTAAGGAACCTCTGATCAATTGTCATTGCGAGGAGTGCAACGACGAAGCAATCTCGTAACCCGTTGAATTTAAA
>CAZWUP010000405.1:0-2128 GCA_964637045.1 uncultured Porticoccaceae bacterium
CGCGCAATGCTTTCCTCACCCAGGGCCGCCGCGTTCTGGAGGCGGCCCAGACCCTGGGCCTCAGCCGCGTGCAGGGCTTCTTCCGGGTTGCCCTGCCCATGGCGCGGCCCTGGATCGCCGGGGGCCTGGCGCTGGTGTTGATGGAAACCCTGGCGGACTTCGGCACGGTGGCGGTGTTCAACTACGATACCTTCACCACCGCCATCTACCGGGCCTGGTTCGGTATGTTCAATCTCAGCGCCGCCTCCCAGCTGGCCTCCCTGCTGGTGGTGCTGGTGTTTATCGCCCTCGCCCTGGAGCAGCGCTCCCGCCACGGCCAGCGGTTTGCCCAGGGCGGTCGCGGGGACGCCGGCCAGCGCATTGTTCTCGGCCCCAGGGCCCGCTGGCTGGCCGCCCTGTGGTGCGGCCTGGTGTTTGCGGTGGCGGTGGCAGTGCCCCTTGCGCAACTGCTGGCCTGGGCCTGGCACAGCAGGGGCGACCTCGATGCCCGCTACCTGGGGTTTCTCTACCACTCCCTGCTGCTGGCGGGCAGCGGTGCCCTGGTGGTCACCACCATGGGCCTGGTGTTGGCTTACGCCCTGCGCAGCCGGCCCGGCAGGCTGGCGACCTTTGCCGGGCGTCTGAGCATCCTCGGTTACGCCCTGCCGGGCACGGTGCTGGCGGTGGGCTTCTACCTGCCCATGAGCGGCCTCGACAACCTGTGGATAGCCCTCGGCAAGCACTTTGGCATGGCGTGGGGACCCCTGCTGGGGGGAACCCTGGTGGCCATGTTGCTGGCCTATGCGGTGCGCTTCCTGGCAGTGGGCTACCACCCGGTGGAAGCGGCCCTGCACCGGGTCACCGCCAACATGGATGAGGCGGCCCGCAGCCTGGGCAGCGGTTCCCGGGATGTGCTCGCCCGGGTTCACCTGCCCCTGTTGCGGGGCGGGATCGCCACCGCTTTGATCCTGGTGTTTGTCGATATCATGAAGGAAATGCCCATCACCCTGATGACCCGTCCCTTTGGCTGGGACACCCTGGCGATTCGCATCTTCGAGATGACGTCGGAAGGGGAGTGGCAGCGCGCCGCCCTCCCCGCTCTGACGCTGGTGGTGGCGGGCCTGGTTCCGGTGCTGCTGTTGATGCGCTCCAGCGACAGGGAGCTCAGCCATGCAGCTTGATATCCGCGACATTGCCGTGGCCTTCGCCGGCGACACCATTCTCGACGGCCTGACCCTGGCCCTGGAGCCGGGGGAGATCGGCTGTCTGCTGGGGGCTTCCGGGTGCGGCAAGACCACCGCGCTGCGGGCGGTGGCGGGCTTTGAGCCCCTGGTTCGCGGCCAGATTTCCGCAGGCAGCCAGCAACTCAGCCGCCCCGGCTGGACCCTGCCCCCCCAGCAGCGACGGGTGGGCATGGTGTTCCAGGACTACGCCCTGTTTCCCCACCTCAGCGCCGCCGCCAATATCGCCTTTGGCCTGCGCGGGCAGCCCGCTCGGGAGCGGCGCCAGCGGGTGGCGGCAATGCTCGACCTGGTGGGTCTGGAGGCGGTGGCCCACCACTTTCCCCACCAGCTGTCCGGCGGCCAGCAGCAGCGGGTGGCGGTGGCCCGGGCCCTGGCGCCGGACCCGGCGGTACTGCTGATGGACGAACCCTTCTCCAATCTGGATGTGGAGCTGCGGGAGCGGCTGTCCCTGGAGGTGCGGGCAATCCTCAAGAAGGCCGGCACCACCGCCCTGATTGTCACCCACGACCAGCACGAGGCCTTCGCCATTGCCGACCGCATCGGCCTGATGAACGCCGGGCGCATCGAGCAACTGGACACCCCCTACAACCTCTACCACTACCCGGTGAGCCGGCTGGTGGCCAGGTTTATTGGCCAGGGGGTAATGGTGCCGGGGGTGATCGCCGCCAGTGGCGAGATCAGCACGCCCCTGGGGATGCTCGCGCCGCGCACCCCGGCGCAACCCGGGTCCAGGGTGGATGTGCTGCTGCGCCCCGACGACATCGTCCACGACGACGCCAGCCCCACCACCGCGAGGGTGGTGTCGAAGACCTTCCGCGGCGCCAGCATTCTCTATGCCCTGGAGCTGCCCTGTGGCACCCGGTTGCTGGCCCTGGTGGGCTCCCACCACAACCACGCCCTGGGGG
>CAZWUP010000406.1:0-2089 GCA_964637045.1 uncultured Porticoccaceae bacterium
GTCCCGATCGAAGGTGGTCAGCTCCTTCCTTTTGTTGCCGAAAATCGCCCGTTGGTAGGAGTAGCTGCCGGACAGTACCGAGCCGTCATCGGCAAACGTCAGCACCTCCTCTTCGCCGATGGAGCCGAGAAAATTGCTGGCCCTGGTGGCGAGCAGGTAGCCCTCACCCTCGGCTTTGAAGGTTCTCACCGTGGCGATGGCCATACCGTTATAGCTGGCGCTGTAGGCGGCGCGAAAAGGGCGGGGCGGTGGGGCGGTGGAGGCGGCGGCAGGGGTTTCGCCGTCGGGCTGCGGTGCCGCGGCGATGAGGTGACTGGTGTCCGCCGGGGTGGCCCGGGCCGCGCTGGGGGGGGCAGTGGCTGCTGGGCTGCCACCCGCCTGGGTGACTCCAGCGCTGACGACCATCAAAACTACGGGCAAAAAACGCATGGTTTGGCAACTCGGGAAATGGCGAGATTAGGGTTTAGAGCGGTGTTCTCTCCTATCGTTCGCTGAACAGGATGCCGGATTCCGGCAGGGGGTTGCCATCGAGCAGGACCTGGCCCTGTTGTGAATAGCGGATGCTGCCGTCGCACAGCAGGCGCACCGCCTCGCAGTAGATGGCGTGTTCCACCCCCAGCACCCGCGCGGCGAGGGTGTCCGGGGTGTCCCCCGCCAGTACCGGTACCCGGGCCTGGATAATGGCGGGACCACCGTCCAGCTCCTGGGTGACAAAGTGCACCGTCGCCCCGGCCTCGGTGTCGCCGGCGTCGAGGGCCCGCCGGTGGGTATCGAGGCCGGGGTACTTGGGCAGCAGCGAGGGGTGGATATTGATCAGGCGCCCGGTCAGGGGGGTGACAAAGTGGGGTGTGAGAATGCGCATGAAACCCGCCAGGATGACAAAATCCGGCTGCATGGTATCGACCACCTGGTACAGGGCGCGGTCGAATTCTTCCCGGCTGGGGTGGGCGCGATGGTCCACCACAGCGGTGGCAATGCCCTGGCTGGCGGCAACCCGAAGGCCCTCGGCATCGGCCCTGTTGCTGACGACGGCGACAATTTCTCCGTTGATCTGGCCGCTTCTGGTGGCCGCCAGCAGGGAGTTCATATTGCTGCCGCGGCCGGAAATCAGCACCACAAGGCGTTTTTTGGCGGTATTCACCGGCGGGTGACCACTGCTCTCAGTTGATGACAACGCTGGGTTGCTCCTCGTTGCCCTTGTCGATCCGGCCGATAACCGTGGCGGTTTCCCCGGCTTGGCGGAGAATGGCCAGGGCGTTGTCCGCATCCTTGGCGGGCACACAGGCCACCATGCCGATACCGCAGTTGAAGGTGCGGTACATTTCCATCGCCGCCACGTTGCCCTGGCGCTGAAGCCAGTGAAACACCGGAGGCATTTCCCAGGCCTTGGCGTCCAGCACCGCCACCGTACCCTTGGGCAGCACCCTGGGGATATTTTCCAGCAGCCCGCCGCCGGTGATATGGGCCAGGGCGTGGACGCTGCACTCGCGAATCAGGTCCAGCACAGGCTTGATATAGATGCGGGTCGGGGCCAGCAGGGCGTCGCCGAGGGTGGTGTCTGCCAAGGTTTCCCCGGCGGGGTCCACACCAGAGACCTCAATGATCTTGCGAATCAGGGAATAGCCGTTGGAGTGGGGGCCACTGGAGCCGATGCCGATCACCACGTCGCCGACATGGACAGAGTTGCCATCGATGATCTCCGCCTCTTCCACCACTCCGACACAGAAGCCCGCCAGGTCGTAATCCTCGCCCTCATACATCCCCGGCATCTCGGCGGTCTCGCCCCCCACCAGGGCGCAGCCGGCCTGGCGGCAGCCCTCTGCGATGCCGGTGATCACGGTGGCGGCAATCTCCACATTGAGCTTGCCGGTGGCGTAATAGTCGAGAAAAAACAGGGGCTCAGCACCGCACACCACCAGATCGTTGACGCACATGGCCACCAGGTCGATACCGATGGTGTCGTGTTTGCCCAGCATCATGGCCAGCCGCAGCTTGGTGCCCACGCCATCGGTGCCGCTGACCAGGATGGGGCTTTTGTAGCCCGCGGGCAGCTTGCACAGGGCGCCGAAGCCGCCCAGGCCGGAAATCA
>CAZWUP010000407.1:0-2088 GCA_964637045.1 uncultured Porticoccaceae bacterium
TGGCGCGGGCCGCGCCTTCTGCGCCGGCGGCGACGTCCGGGACGGCGCCAAACCCCGCCCCGGCAGCGAAAAGCCCGCCGACCCCCGCCAGGGCCGCATCGACCTGCAGGTGGAGCGCACCCAGACATCCTATCTGCTGCACACCATGGCCAAGCCCACCATCGCCCTGGTGCGGGGCGCGGCCATGGGCGCCGGCATGTCATTGGCCCTGGCCTGCGACTACCGCATTGTCAGCGACACCACGGTGTTCCGCTCCGCCTTTGTCAACAATGCCCTGAGTGGGGACTACGGCCTGAGCTACTTCCTCGCCAAGGCCGTCGGCATGCCCAAGGCCATGGAACTGACCATGCTCTCCGAGAAGCTCGACGCCGCCGCCATCGACAAGCTGGGGCTGGCCACCCGCCTGGTGGCCGACGACAAACTGGAGGAAACCGGCCTGGCCTTTGCCGAGAAACTCGCCAGCGGTCCCACCATCGCCTACGCCGGGGTCAAGCGCAATGTGTTCTCCACCGCCTTCCTCGACCTGCAGGACTATCTCAGGGTGGAGTCGGAAACCCAGGTCGCCTGCGCCTACTCCGAAGATATCCGCGAGGCGGCCAAGGCCTTTGTCGAAAAGCGCGCACCGGAATTCAAGGGCAAGTGATCGCCCTCTGCACCCGGGGCTGGCCCCGGGTGCTGCTGCAGGGCAAGCTGAAGAAAGGGGCCGACCTTGATTGCCGGCAGTCCGCCCCCATTATTCCACCAGCCACCCCATCCAGCAAAACAGCTCCAGCGAGGAAACCGTGACCAAGGCCCTGATCCTTTCCGACGTAATGACCCCCGCCCCGAAGACCATCCCCATGACCGCCCACCTGTCGGAGGCCAAGGCGCTGATGGCGGAGCTGGGGGTCAACCACCTCCCGGTGGTGGACGGCACCGTGGTTGAGTCCATCATCACCGACCGGGATATCAAGCAGTTCACCCTTCCCGCCCACAAGATCAGCCCGGACGAGGACCTGCTGGTGAGCGATATCGCCTCCGCCCGGGCCTTTGTGGCCGACAAGGGGGACCCCCTCGAAAAGGTTCTCCGCCAGATGGTCAAGGGGGACAACGCCGCCGTGGTGGTGCTCGACCAGGGGGAGCTGGTGGGGATCTTTACCGAAACCGATGCCTGCCGGGTGCTGGCGGATTTGCTGGCCTCGGGCCTGGACTCGGCGGGCTGACCGACCTCAGCCGGACAGGACTGTTAACCACCGGCAAGTGCCGATGACACCAGAACTCCAGGTCTACCAGGTCATTGCCCAAATCCCCAGCGGCCGGCTGTGCAGCTACGGCGCTGTGGCGGCGCTGGCCGGTCTTCCCGGCGGCGCCCGCTGGGTTGGGCGAATCCTCAGCCAGCTGCCTGCCGACTCCCGCCTGCCCTGGTTCCGGGTGGTCAACGCCAAGGGCAAAATCAGCTTTCCTGAACACTCCGACGGCTACACCCGGCAACTGGCCAGGCTGGTGGCGGAAGGCAGCGCAGAGCCCGGCGGACAACTGCACTGGCGGCGCTGCCGCTGGCCTGATTGACCCCGGCTACAGCGCCCCGGCAAACAGCGCCAGGGTGCGGCTCCAGGCCCGCTCCGCCTGCTCCTCGTGGTACACCGGAAAATCCGGCACACACCAGCCGTGCCTGGTGTCTTGGTAGACTTCGATTTCCGCCGGCAGGCCCGCCCGGTCAAAGGCCTCCCGCAACAGCTCCTTGGCCCGGGGATCCCGCTCGTCATCATCGGCGGCAATGGCCACCAGAAAATGCGCGGTCATGGTTGGCACCAGCAAATGGGGGCTGTCGCTCTTGTCGGTGGCCATACCACCGCCGTGAAAGGTCGCCCCGGCACCGATGCGCTGCGGCTCCGCAGCCGCCGTGCGCATCACCATTGCACCGCCCATACAGTAACCCATGGTGCCAATCTTGCGCTCGGTATCCACGGCATCCTGACCATCGAGAAAGGCGACAAACGCCCTGGCGTCGACAACCTGGGTTTCGGCGTTCAAGGTGCCCATCAACGGCATCACAATATCCCTGACGCCGGGATCGGAGAACGTCGCCCCATCGGGAATCACCGGCGC
>CAZWUP010000408.1:0-2082 GCA_964637045.1 uncultured Porticoccaceae bacterium
GTGGGCAATGACCCCGGCGAGCTGGGCGGAGACGGTGACCAGGAAGGCCTCCTCGCTCTCGTCGAAGCGCCGCCGCGCCTGCTGCTGCACCACCAGCACCCCCAACACCTTGCGGTGATGGATGATGGGGGCGCCGAGAAAGGAGCGAAAGCGCTCCTCGCCACTTTCCGGGAAGTAGGCGAAATTGGGGTGGGATTCGGCGTTGTCCAGATTGAGGGGCTCGGCCTTGGCCGCCACCAGGCCCACCAGGCCCGCGCCCGCCTGCAGGCGAATGTTGCCCACCGCCTCCGGGTAGAGGCCGTCGGTGGCGGTGAGCACATAGTGGCCAGTGGCGGGATCGTGGAGATAGATGGAGCAGACGCCGGTGTTGGTGGCCTTTTTTACCTTGCGGACAATAATGTCCAGTACCGAGGTAAAGTCCTTGGCGGAGCTGACTTCCTGGACGATGCTTCTGAGGGATTCGAGCATCCGCCGTTACCCCGCCCGGTCGCTGTTGCGTTCGATTTCGGTATGCACGGCTGCCAGCTCCTTGAGGGCCTTGCGGTAGACGTCCCGTTTGAACTCGACGATCTGGCGCACCGGGTACCAGTAGTTGACCCAGGACCAGCTGTCAAACTCCGGCTTGTCGCCGCGGTCGAAGCGAATGTTGCTGGGGCAGCTGGTCAGTTCCAGCAAAAACCATTTTTGCTTCTGGCCGATGCACAGGGGCTGGGAGTGGCGGCGGATGTAGCGCTGGGGCAGGCGATAGCGCAGCCAGCCGCGGGTCTGGGCCAGCACCCTGACGTCATCGGGGCCGAGGCCGATCTCCTCGTACAGTTCGCGGTACAGGGCCTGCTCGGGGGACTCCCCCGGGTTGATGCCACCCTGGGGGAACTGCCAGGCATCCTGGCCCACTCGCTTGGCCCACAGGATCTGCCCCTGACCATCCGAGAGGACAATGCCAACATTTGCTCTGAAGCCCTCTTTATCAATCACTTAGGTGACGCCTTTAAACCAGTCGGGCTATTGTTCCACAAACCGGCCTGACACGGCAATGAGAGCGATTGAGCGGGACCCCAGATGCCAGTATCCTGTCGCCCTTTTGCAGGGGTAAGTGTAATGGCGCTGGCGATATTTGATCTCGACAACACCCTGATAGCCGGTGACAGCGATTACAGCTGGGGGGAATTTCTGGTCCGCCAGGGCGTGGTGGATGGCGACCACTACCGCGACAAGAACGCGAGGTTTTATCGCGACTACCAGCACGGCACCCTGGATATCCGCCAGTATCTGGCCTTCGCCCTGGAGCCCCTGGCCAGGTTGGAGCCGGAGACGCTGGCCGCCCTCCACCGCCAATTCATGGCCGAGGTCATCGCGCCCATGTGGCTGCCCGCGGCGGTAGAGCTGCTGGAGCGGCACCGCCGGCGCGGGGATTTTCTGCTGGTGATCACCGCCACCAACAGCTTCGTGGTGGCGCCGATTTGCAGCCGCCTGGGGGTGGACGACTTTCTCGCCACCAATCTGCGGCTGGTGGATGGCCGCTATACCGGTGAGGTGGAGGGCGAGCCCACCTTTCGCGACGGCAAGGTCCATCGCCTCTTCGCCTGGCTGGCGGATACCAGTCATAGTCTCGACGGCAGCCACTTCTACACCGACTCCATCAACGACCTCGCCCTGCTGGAAAGAGTGGAGCACCCGGTGGCGGTGGACCCCGATGACGCCCTCGCCGAAGTGGCCCGGGAGCGGGGCTGGCCAGTGATCAGCTTGCGCTAGGGCGGCCCCAGCTTCGATAATGCCCTGACATCCTCAAACCCAGAAGTCCAGCCATGGCCCTTGCCTTCCCCGAAGTGGATCCCGTCGCCTTTGCCCTTGGCCCCGTCCAGGTGCACTGGTACGGGCTGATGTATCTGGCGGCCTTTGCCGGCGCCTGGTGGCTCGCCATGCAGCGCAGCCAGCGGGCCTGGTCTCCGGTGCGCCGCCAGAAGGTGGAGGATCTGGTGGTCTATGTGGCCTTCGGGGTGATCCTCGGCGGCCGCTGTGGCTATGTCCTGTTCTACAACTTCGACAAGTGGCTGGCGGACCCCATCTGGCTGCTCCGCATCT
>CAZWUP010000409.1:0-2075 GCA_964637045.1 uncultured Porticoccaceae bacterium
TTAGCCGGCACCTGTAGTTTTCGGTGGCGGCCACGCTGTCATCCCTCGGGGCTGACGGGAGGGGGGGTGTGTCCCAAATCGCCGCGGCGTCCCGGCAGGGCGGTGGTACTGGATCGGCGAAGGGGTCCCGGCCGCCCCGCAACCGGATTCCGGACACCAGCCGCGGTGCTGAAATACGCACCATCACCGAGCGATACAAAAATGGGCCGGTCAAGGCCCATCAAAGATCATCAGGGTTGCGGGCGATCTCAAAACTTGAACGTCAGGCCCAGGCTGATGGCGTCGATTTCCTCCCCGTCCGTGTCGAGGTAACGCATAAACTCGAGATTGCCGGACACCACTTCACCCAGGCCGATGCGGGCGCCGGCACCAAAGGAGAAGTCGGAATCGTCAACGTCTTCACTCATTCCGTATCCCGATAGCTTGACGTCCATTTTGGTGTATCCGGCAATCAGGTAGGGGTAGAACATGGTGTCGTTGGGCAGGCCGGCGAGGAAGTAGCCACCGTAAAAATGGTCCAGCTCGACATCGACGCCGAAGTATTCATCATCCCTTATACCTGTACCCAGCCGGCCCTCGACCGCCGCCCACTCGTTGATCTGGTAGCCGCCCTTGATGGCCAGGGCGCCCAGATCGACGATATCGGCGTCAATCAGTGCGTAGTCGGCACCTATATAGGGGCCGGCAAGGACTGTGGAGCAGGAGGCGGAAAGGGTCAGTGCGAAAAGAAAGTGCTTGAGAGGCTTCATTGCTGTCTCCTTGACAGTAGTAATATTCCAGTCATCCAAAAAGCCGCCGCGACAGGCCCGTTGTGAGAGGGAGCCGTGGCGACGGCGGGATTAGATGGGATGCTGTGGCGGCCTGTCAAGAAAAATATACTGCACCCGAGGAGGTAAACCGAATCCCCCACGAAATAGGGGGTGCCGCCTCCGGGCTATGGCTTGAGCGCAGTCGCTGGCTCGGGGTCCTCGGCTATTTTGGTGAACCCCGGCTCTCCAAGGCTTTGTAGTCCTGCTCCGCCCGTTGCAGACAGCTGGCAAAGGGTTCGCTGGCGTACAGCCTGTCCAGGTAGGGAGCGAGCTTCGGCCACCGCTCCGGATCGAGAACAAAACCGTAGCGCAGTGGGTTGACCATAACCGCGCCCAGGGTGAGGTCGGCAATGGACAGCCGCTCCCCCACCAGATAGTCCCCCACCAACTGCTGCTCCAGGTAATCCAGGCGGCTGCCCGCCAGCTCCCGCGCTGCATCACGCGCGGCTTCATCGGTGGCCTGGCCGTATACCAGGGGCTTGAACACCACCTCGTTGACATAGGGATAGCAGGCATCCTGCAGGGGACTGTCGCAGTACTCCTCCAGCCACAGGGCCCGCGCCCGCTCCCGGTTGTCCGCGGGAAACAGGGGCACCTGGGGGTAGCAGCGCTCCAGGTAGTCACAGATTACCGAGGAGTCGACAATCACCTGGCCGCCGTGGCTGAGCACGGGCACCTTGCCGAGGGGATTCATTGCCAGCAGGCGGTCCCGGTCGGGCATTTCCATGCGGTAGTCGAGACCCTTGTGCTCCAGCAGCAACTGGACCTTGCGCACAAAGGTGGAGATCGGCGATCCATACAGCAGGATATTGGCTGGCGTTGACATGGTGGTCATTGTTGCTCCGTTGCAGGTTGTTGAGACGCGCGGTGGTTTCTGAATTTCCGCCGTCCCTGGCGGTGGGGCGCCGAGGCAGGTTACCGGGGTGCACTGACACCGGTGCTGAAAATCTCCGGCCCCGACCTATTGCTGTTTCAATTTGATGTTGGCCAGATCGGATTGGTGTAGGAGCCCGGCCCTCCGGGCGAACAGAGGTGGGAAAGTCGCCCTATTCGCTCAATCACCACCATTCGCCCGGAGGAGAGCCTGCCCCGCGAGCGGAGCGAGTGCCCTGGGTGCCGGGCTCCTACAAGAGAACCGGAACATAAGGCAGTATCAAATTAAAAGAGTACTCGTATTGAAACTCGTTTATTGCGAAACATCACGATGGCAACGGTTTTGCGTAGGTCGATGAGATGGTCTCCTCCCCTCCCTAACGGCGTCGCAAT
>CAZWUP010000410.1:0-2049 GCA_964637045.1 uncultured Porticoccaceae bacterium
TTGCTCCCTTCCGGGCCTGGCGGGGTTTACAGCTGATCATTGCGGGGGGACCAATAGGAGCCACCATTGCAAGGGCGGCATTATGGTGAGTTTGCCCCGGGGATGCAACCGGGAATCCGGGGCTGCGCTCTTGGCGGGGGCCGATACCCACCACCCCCGCCAGGAAACACACCGGTGCCCCTGGCAAAAAAAAGCGGGGGTGGCCGAAGCGCCCCGCCCGCCCCCGGAGTGGCCGCCAATCAGCCGTTGATGGCGCGCAACATCCAGGCAGTTTTTTCGTGAATCCTCATGCGGTCGGAAGCCAGAGCTGCGGAGGACTCGTCGCCACCCTGCTGGGCCAGGGACAGTACCTTGCGGCAGGTTTTGACCACCTGCTCGTGGCCTCTGGTGAGGATATCCACCATCTGCTCGGCACCGGGTACCCCGTCCACCTCCTTGATGTTGGCCAGCTCGGCAAAGGCCTTGTAGGTGCCGGGAGCGGCAACCCCCAGGGCGCGAATGCGCTCGGCGACGTCGTCCACCGCCACCGCCAGCTCGGTGTAGTGTTCCTCGAACATCAGGTGCAGGGTACGGAACTGGGGACCGACAACATTCCAGTGGAAGTTGTGGGTTTGCAAATACAGCGTGTAGGAATCCGCCAGCAACTCCTTGAGGCCCTCGGCGATGGCCTGACGGTCGGTTTCCTTGATGCCAATATCTATAGCGGTCATGTTACTACCTCCTTAATTTGTAAAGGGATCCAGCTCGCACCGGAACTGACTGCCGGCTCCGATGGAAAAATGGGGGCGGCCACCAACACCTCAGAGTATGTGGGGAGCTGGCATCACAATCAAATTAATCATTGCGATGCAAACCATAGCAATTAACAATGGATAGGGGTCGGCAGAGCCTGTGACAGCGCCAGCTGGGGTTAGCCCCGGTTCTTGGGCAGCGCAGTGCCAAAAAATACCAGCGCGGTGATGCTTTCCTCGATATCGAAGTAGGAGTGATCACAGGCGGCGTGGACATACATCAATGTCCCCTTGGAAACCTCGTGAACCGTGTCCTCAATGCGCAAATGACCCTTGCCCTCGAGAATCAGGTACAGCTCGTCCTCCTCGTGGGCCTTGGACATTTCGTCGGAACCAGCGGGCACATGGTAGATGGCGCAGCTCAGGGAGGGGGTGCGCAAAAATTCGCTAATGGACAACTTGCCCTTGGCAGTGGCGGCCAACAGGTCGGACAGCTGAAACAACTGCCAGTCGGGAACTTTGGTCATAGGAAACTCCGGTGAGACTGTTATTGTCGAGGTCGGACACGACCCGCTACCGCGGGGCAACTGGCGGGAAAGAGCCTGTACTATGCACCAGCTGGAGGGATTATCATTGACTCCAGTCAACAATATCAACACATCTCCCAACAACGAAAAAGCCGGCCCCCAGGGACCGGCCTTTTCGTTTGCGCCGCATTCGGAGACGGGGCTTGAGCCCTTACATTCTCTCGATGATGATCGCCGGCGCCATCCCGCCAGCGGCGCACATGGTCACCAGGCCGTTGGCCTTGCCCTGACGCTCCAGCTCATCCAGCAGGGTGCCGATCAACACGGCGCCGGTGGCGCCGATGGGGTGGCCCAGGGCAATGGCGCCGCCATTGACATTGAGCTTGCCGTGATCGACGTTCAGGTCCCGCATAAACTTCATGGGCACCACGGCAAAAGCTTCGTTGACTTCGAACAGATCGATGTCATTGAGGGTCATCCCCGCCTTGCCCAGCACCTTTTTCGCCGCGTCCACCGGAGCGTTGAGAATATACTCGGGCTGGTGACCCATATTGGCCATGGCCACGATTTTGGCCCGGGGCTTGAGGCCATGGGCCTTGGCGTACTCCGGAGAGGCGATAATCAAGCCGGCGGCTCCGTCCACGACGCCGGACGAACTGCCCGCATGGTGAACGTGATTGATTTTCAGGTCGGGCCAACGCTTGGCCACAACCTGGCCAAAGGTCAGGCCGGAATCGTAGAACGGCATATCCATAAAGTTGCCAAACACCGGCTTCAACTCGGCGAGCATG
>CAZWUP010000411.1:0-2037 GCA_964637045.1 uncultured Porticoccaceae bacterium
CGGCTCAGCGCACCTTCATCGAGACTCAAACACAGGCATTCGCGGTTGAAGGCCGCCGATCCGTCGGGCGTCGCGCAGGGGTGATCCTGAAAGGAATGGGATGTCATAGGATCAGCCCCCCCGCGCTGGTGCCGGCACCGGGAGCACCGGTAATTCATCGGCGGACTTTTCTGCCAGTTCGGCCTCGGTAAGCCGTGGGTAAACCTCGATCAAATTGCCTTCCGGGTCTGTCAGCCACAGTTGATGGAGGGGTGTGCCCTTCCAGGTGGTGCGGGATGGCTTTTTGATATGGGTGCCAAACGTCAGCGCCTTGTGGTAGACATCGATCAACGACTGCAGATAGGCGACGCCGATGCCCAGGTGGTAAAGGGTGTCGTGGTGCAGGGTCTTGCCATCCGACACCAGCAGCACGAAGTTCAGCATCAGATTCGGACGGATGAAAGCTGCGTAGCGGTCAGTCCACTCTTTGGGCCTGGTATCCAGCAGCCAGGGGTAAAAGCGGGTGCTGGCGGGCAGATCCTTGACCCGCACACTGCCGTGGAACTCCTCGGAGCCAGCGCTGACCACGTTAACCCGGGATGCCAGGGTATGGCGTGCGAGGCCCTCTGCCATCTGGCTGCGGGCAGCGTTGGTGACACACAAAAATAGAATGCATTTACACATAAGTCAGATTCAAGGGCTACACGGCGGTGGCGGCCGAGGGCAGAGGTTTCCAGCACCGGCACGAGTACATCCCTGTAGCCTGCGTCGGCGACGTCCTGTCGCCGACGCTGCTGGAAACCTCTGCCCTCGACCCCGAAGTGTCGCCCTAATTTCCGACTTGTGAATAAGTGGTGGGCTTGGATACGGCGGAGCCGGCCCCATGGCTCACACATCTGGCAATGCCTGGAATTCCCTGCCATTATCCATCCTCTGGGGAATCCAACCGGAGAATAACGATGCGCCGACTCCTGCACCTGTTCAGTGTTTTTGTGATGGCGGGTTTTACCGCCCTTGCCCACGCCGAGATTCCGGCCAAGGTGGTGTTGATAACCGGGTCCGCTTCCGGGATTGGCAAGGCCCTGGCGGAGCAGTTGCTGGCCGCGGAGCATATTGTCTACGGTGCGGATATCGAGGTGACGGGCAACGGCTACCTCACCGAGCTGGGGGGCACCCCCCTGGTGATGGACGTCACCGAGGACCACCAGGTGCGGGCCGGTGTGGACAAAATTATTCGCGAGCAGGGCAGGATCGATGTCCTGGTCAACAATGCCGGGATCGGCGCCATCGGGCCCATCGAAGACCTCAGCGATGCCCAGGTGCTGGAGCAATTCGACGTCAATGTCTTTGGCTATGGCCGTCTGCAGCGGGCGGTATTGCCCCATATGAGGGCCGCGGGCAAGGGGCGAATCGTGGTGGTGTCCTCGCTGCTGGGGGTGATCTCAGTGCCCGCCCTGGGCTGGTACTCCGCTTCCAAGCACGCGGTGGAGGCCATGGCCGATACCCTCGCCATGGAGGTCAAGCCCCAGGGCATCGATGTGGTGATCATTCGCCCCGGCGCCACCGCCACCAATTTTTCCGACGCCAGCATGGTGCGCTACCAGCAAGTTGAAGTCAGTGACGTCTACAAGCCGATGATGCAAAGCTATATCGACAGCAGGGACAGCCAGCGGCAGCGGGCCCAGTCCCCCCAGGAGGTGGCGGCGGTGATTGTCGAAGCCATTGCCGCGGTCGACCCCAAGCCCGCCTACCAGACCTCCGAGGCGGTGCAGCGGGCCCTGGACAGCGATGGCAGGCGCTGAGCTGGCCCTCCAGCTGGCCGCTCGCCAGCGATCCTTGACACCAATTTCTTACCAACAGCCATAACCAAAGGAGCAGTCCGTGGATTACCAAACCATTCTCTTTGACGTCGGCGCCGACAAGGTCGCCACCATTACCCTCAACCGCCCGGAGGCGATGAACTCCTTCAATGCCCAGATGACCCGGGAGTTCGTTCACCTCTGGAAGCGCATCAGCGAGGACGACAACATCAACGCCGTGGTGCTGCGGGCCTCCGAC
>CAZWUP010000412.1:0-2037 GCA_964637045.1 uncultured Porticoccaceae bacterium
CACCGGCAGCAGGCCCAGGCCGAGGGGCTGGATGTGCCGCCACAGCCGGGCTCCGGCCCGCTCCAGGTAGGCCAGGGCCCGCCACCAGCCCACCAGATAGAGCCCCATCAGGATCAGGATCACCCCCGCCAGCATTCGCAACAGGGGCCCCAGGGCCAGGTAGCGGCTTCCCCAGTAACCCAGGCTGGCCACCAGGGCGCCGGCGACGGCGTAACTGAGGATCCGCCCCAGGTTATAGCCCAGCACCAGGGGCAGACCGCTGCGGCCCCTGGCGGCAAACCCCAGACCGGTGGCGATACCGCCACACATCCCCACACAGTGGCCGGAACCCAGCAGGCCGATCGCGGCCATGGTTATCAGCGACAGGGGCTGGGTCAGTTCAGTCACCCCGGCCCTCCCCCTGGGCATCGTCGTCCGCTGCCGTTTGGGTTGACTGCGGCTGGCCGTCCTCATCAAACAAAATGCGCTCTCCTTCGCGATCGATATCGTCGTACTGCCCCGAGTTCACTGCCCAGAAAAAAATTGCCACCGCGATGGCCAGCACCACCAGGGACAGGGGTATCAACAGATACAGACTCTCCATAGTGGGAATATCTCAGGCCAGCTGGGGGCGCAGTTGAGGGTGGCCGCCCCGTTGCCCGGGGCGGCTCGTCCGCGCCAGGCGCAGGGCGTTGACCACCACAATCAGGGAGCTGGAGGACATGCCGATGGCCGCCGCCCAGGGGGGGACATAGCCCATGGCCGCCAGGGGGATGGCCAACAGGTTGTAACCCAGAGCCCAGGCGAGATTCTGGCGAATAATGGTTTCGGTTCGGCGGGCGATGCGGACCGCCGCCGGCAGTGCCTCCAGATCGCCGGACACCAGCAGGCTGTCGGCGTGGAGGCGGGTGACATCGACCGCATCCCCCATGGCCACGGAAACATCGGCGCCGCTGAGCACGGGGACATCGTTGATACCGTCGCCCACCATCAGCACCCGCTGGCCGCCGGCCTGCAGCTGCTGAACCCGCTGCAGCTTGTCCTCCGGCGCTGCCCCGCCCCGCCACTCCGCCATACCCAGGGCTGTGGCGACGGTGGCAGCGGCCGCTGGGCGGTCGCCGCTCAGCAATTCCACCTGCAGTCCCAGGGCGGTCAACTCCGCCAGGGCCTGGCCCGCCCTGGGCCGCAATTCATCCTTCACTTCGATCCAGCCCAGCAGCCCCCGGGCATTGCCCAGGGCCAGCCACTGCCGGCCCCCTGGCGGAGGTTCCGCAACCGGCCCCCCCGCCAGCCGGGCGAGCAACTCCGGCTTGCCGAGGACGTGGGGCTCGCCGGCGATGATCCCGCTCACCCCCTGGCCCACCACCACCTGCTGCTGCTCCACCGGCGGCAGCTGCCCGGTGACCGCGGCGAAGGCGTGGGCGATGGGGTGGGCGGCTCCCCGCTCCAGGGCCGCCCCCCGCACCAGCACCTCTTCCCCGTCGATACCGGCGGCGGGCACCACCGCCCCCAGGCGCATCCGGCCCTGGGTGAGGGTGCCGGTCTTGTCAAAAATGACCCGCTCCACCACCGCCAGGGTTTCCAGCACATGGCCCTTGCGAATCAGCAGCCCCAGCTTGCGCAGCTCGCCGGTGGCCACCGCCAGGGCGGTCGGGGTTGCCAGGGACAGGGCACAGGGGCAGGTCACCACCAACACCGACAGGCTGATCCAGAAGGCCCGGGACGGATCGATCAGATACCAGGTCGCGGCCACCGCCGCGGTGATCAGCAGCACGCCGGCGACAAACCAGCCGGCGATGCGGTCGGCTACCGCCGCGCGCCTGGGCTTGACCGCCTCGGCGGCGCCCACCAGGTTGAGAATGGCCGCCAGCCGGGTGCTGACGCCGATGGCGGCCACCCTGATTTCCAGGGGGTTGGCGAGATTGACGGTGCCGGCGCTGACGGCGGCGCCGGGGTGTTTGGCCACCGGGCTCTGTTCGCCGGTGAGCACCGCCTCCACCACTTCGCTGGCACCCCGCACCACGGTTCCGTCACAGGGCAGGGTCTCGCCGCTGGCCG
>CAZWUP010000413.1:0-2031 GCA_964637045.1 uncultured Porticoccaceae bacterium
GGGTTATTGCTCTGCAACAGTGACGATGTCGGCTTTGGTGGTGGCCACGATAGCCGGCGGGAACCCTCTGGCGCGCGGCGTCCATGGCAGGATTCTCGTCGAGCTCGGGATCCGGAACCATCACACCAGCCCCATCGCTGACGACCGATATATCTTCAGCCCATGGGGCTGGTGCCGATCAACACCAGGTGCAGATAGAACGTGAAGGCGCCCCACAGGGCCAAACCCACCACCACGGCGATGATGTCCCCGGATGCGCCCGCTGCCGGGCGCGTGATCCCGGCGCGGCGATCCCGGCGTCGGGCACTGATGTAATCGGCGCTGGCCCAGATGAGGAAGCTGCCAAACAGCACCGTGGCGGCTAGGGAACCGGTACCGATGAGGTGGGCTGCAGCCCAGATCGCCGTGCCCAGGACCATGGGGTGGCCGAGCTTGGCCTTGATCTGGTTGCTGGGCACATTGCCGGCCACCACCAGGATCAGGGCGGGGATCATCAGCAGACCGGTGAGGTATCCGGTCCAGGCTGGTGGGCTCCACAGCCATGGGGTGTCCACCCGGGCCTGGCCGTAGCCGACAATAATCAGCACAAAGCCGGTGAGGGCCACCAGGGAATACAGTATTTTCCAGGTGTTGTCGCCGAGCCTGGCGATCATGTCAGAGCGCCACTGTGGCGCACACATTTTGATGGCGTGAGAACCCAGGAATAGAATCAGGCCGAGAATCAGGATTGCCATTGGATGTCTCCTTGCAGGGTGCTTGGTATTATCGCTGTTGTGTGCAAAGCAGCAGACATCTTAGCAGGGTTGATCGGGACATCCGGTTGATCGCAATCAGGTCACGGCTTGCGGTGCTCTTCTCACCTCAGTACGGAGTTGCCAGCCCGCTCTGGAGGCCATAGGTGGCAATGCTCATCACCGTTGTTCCAGGCGCAGGTACAACTCGCTATAGCCCCCTGCGGGATAGATGGCATTGTGGGCCGGTCGCCCCGCGACGGGGACCACTCGCAGGTTGGCGGCAAAGAGCTCCTCGAGCAGTACCCGCAACTCCAGCCGGGTCAGGGGCGCTCCTGGGCAGACATGGATACCCGCTCCATAGACAAGGTTGTCGCTGCTGTTACGGTCGAGCCTGAAATGCTCGGGGTCAGGGAAAACCAGGTCATCACGATTTGCCGCACTCCACATCAGGGTGAATCGGGTGCCCGCCTCAAAGCGCCTGCCGCCCACCTCCACCGGACAGGTGGCAATGCGGCGGTTGCTCACCAGGGGGTCGTGGAGGCGCTGAATTTCGTCAGTGGCCTTGTCCAGCAGGTGGGGGTTGTCTCTCAGCATCTCCTGCACCTCGCCATTGTTGGCGAGAAAGTTGAGGACGATTCCGACAGCGGCGGCGATGGTGCCGAGTTCGCCCACGGTCCAGTTGCGGATGATGCTGACAATTTCCTCGTCGCTGAGGGGCCGGCCCTCGACCTCCTCTTCCAGCAGGCGAGCGGTGATATCCTGCGACTGGCTGCCGCGCCGTTCCACCAGGAGAGCTTGTATGTGGTGGTCGAATTCGCTGGCCACCGCTTCAAGCCTTTCCACATCCCTGGCCAGGGTGGCGTCGTGGTTTTTCCGCACCCAGGCCAGCAGGGGTTGTTCGAGGGCTTCCGGCCAACCCATGAACGCGCTCTGGCAGCGTAGGGCAAAGGTGTGTCCGAGCTCGGACATGATCTCGATATCCCGTTCCCTGGCAAGGGCGGCGACCAGTGTGCGTGCTATGGTCCGTGCCTTGGGCTCGAAAGTGGCCATCACCTCGGTGCTGAAATATCTATCGACGACCGCCCGGAATAGCCCATGTTGTGGCGGGTCCATACCGTTGGGCACAGACAGGTGGCTAGACACTCTGCTGCTGAAGCTGTGGTGATCCAGCACCATGGCCTTGACATCCTCGTGGCGGAATACGGACCAGTTCAAATAATCGCTATGGGCCACCGGGCAGGTGTCGCGCATCCTGTCGTAGGCGGCCAGCTGATCCTGCTGCACCTTCTCGCTGCGG
>CAZWUP010000414.1:0-2004 GCA_964637045.1 uncultured Porticoccaceae bacterium
TGTTGCTGTCACTGAGCCTGAGCGGCCTCGCAGCCGGTCTCAAGACACCGGAAGAAGCCCGCGATTTTGGCAACGACATCATCGTCGCCATCGGCAAGGGCAACCTCAACGACGCCTGGACGCGGATGAAAACCAACACCACCATCCCGCCCGCCCGTATCGATTCCTTTGCCACCAACTACGGCACCGCGGTTCAGCAGACCCTTAAATACTACGGTCCGTCCATCGGTATGGAGTTGATCAGTGCCGAGCTGAGCGGCGAGTCCCTCCTCCGGCTCACCTATATCGTCAAGTACGAGGTGACCGGGGTGGGCTGGTTCCTGACCTTCTACAAGGGCCGCGAAAACTGGGTGCTCACCGATTTCAACTACGATATCAATATGAACTCCGTGTTCAGCGACTGATAGCAGGCCTCCGCCGGCCATCGGGGCGGTCGGCGGGACGCGAAATTCCCACCAGCCCCTGACAAGAGTCCAACGTGAACGCACCCACCGTCTTTACCACATCGCTGCTCAAAACCTGGCTCGACAGCCTGGGTGTCGAGCACTATATCTGCGGCGAGTGCGCCGGCCTGCACCTGCAAAGCCTGCAGGCCCTGGGCGGGGTCATCGAGAGCCGGCTGTTTATCGAAGAGTGGGGCCTGCTGGTGAGCACCGAATTCCAGATCCGGCCCTCCGCCCTGCTGCCCCTGGTGGCGGAACTGGGCCAGCTCAACGGCGGCTTTCCCACCCTCAAGCTGTTCCTCGACATTGTCGACGAGGCCATGCCCCAGCTGGTGGCGGGCACCACGGTGCTCACCGGCGCCGGTCTCAGCGAGGCCCAGTTTGCCCTGTTTATCTCCAGCACCATGGAGATGGTCAGCGAGCTGGGCAACGACCTGCGGGTCATGGAGTGTCTGCCGGTGGAAGACAGTGGTGAGGACGCTCCCCCGCAGCTACACTGAACTAGTGGTCGCAGGTCTCCCCGCAGGGGGTGTGCCCTGCCGCAACCAGAGGTGGCCGTGAACAGTTCCTCCCCGCAAGCAGGCAAAATCCTCTTCCTCTCCCACGGCGGGGGTCCGCTGCCGCTGTTGGGGGATCCGGATCACGCCCAGCTGGTGGCGTTTCTCGCCGCCGTCGGCCCCAGACTGGCAACCCCCGCCGCCATCGTGGTGGTCAGCGCCCACTGGGAGGCGGATTATCCCCTGGTGACCAGTGGCGCCACCCCGCCGCTGATCTACGATTACTACGGTTTTCCCGAGGAGTCCTACCACATCCAGTACCCCGCCCCCGGCCACCCCGAATTGGCGTCGCGAATCCGCCAGCTGTTGACGGAGCAGGGATTGCCCTGCGGCAGAGAGCCCTACCGGGGTTTTGACCACGGCTTGTTTGTCCCCCTCAAGCTGATGTTCCCCCGGGCCCAGGTGCCCTGTGTGCAGCTGTCCCTGGTCAATACCTTGGATCCGGCGCTGCACCTCCAGATTGGCGAGGCCCTGCGGCCACTGCTCGCCGACAACATCCTGCTGATCGGCTCGGGATTTTCCTTCCACAATCTGAAGGCCTTCTTTGCGCCGCCGACGGCCGAGGGCAGCGCCCTGAACCAGGCTTTTGAAGCCTGGCTGGTGGACACCTGCGGCAACCGGGAGGTGGGGGAAAGTACTCGCCGGGAACGGCTGATGGCCTGGCAACAGGCCCCGGGTGCCCGCTACTGTCACCCTCGCGAGGAGCACCTGCTGCCCCTCCACGTCTGTTGCGGCGCCGCCGGTCGCGCCGCCGACGAGACCTTTGCGGTGCAGGTCCTCGGCAAACAGTCGAGTGCCTATTTGTGGGTCTAGGGTAGCCCCCCAGCCGCGCACCCGCGGGGCCCGGTCACCCTGCCGGGCGCCGCCTCACGGGGTGTGGTCCCCTATTGGTCCGACTTCAGGTACAGGCGCAGGGGAATATTGCCGTCCTTGCCCAGGTACAGCACCAGCTCCCGTAGGTCGGATTAGCGAAGCGTAATCCGACAAACACGTCGGCATCACGA
>CAZWUP010000415.1:0-1984 GCA_964637045.1 uncultured Porticoccaceae bacterium
TGATGAAGTCCCAGCCCCTGGCCTACAACAAGGACAACCAGGAGGACAAGGAGCCGCTGTTCGACGCCGCGGACACGGTGCGCGACTGCCTGCGGGCCTTTGCCGACATGGTGCCCGCCATCGAGGCCAGGCCGAACGTCATGCGGGAGGCCGCGCGGCGGGGCTTTTCCACCGCCACCGACCTGGCGGACTACCTGGTGCGCAAGGGAATCCCCTTCCGTGACGCCCACGAGATCGTCGGCCACGCCGTGGGTTACGGCCTGCGCCAGGACAAGGACCTGTCGGAAATGGATCTGGAGGAGCTGCAGCAGTTTTCCCCCGAGATCCAGTCGGATGTGTTCTCCGTACTCACCCTGGAGGGCTCGGTGGCGGCCCGCGACCACATTGGCGGCACCGCACCGCAACAGGTGGCCGCCGCCATCGAGCGGGCCAGGGCCCGGCTTGCCGGGCGCTGATCAGCCCAGGCGGATCGCCCGCCCGTGGTCGTGCACCTCCACCAGTTTGCGGTGAAGGCTTTTGACCGCGGCGTCGTAGTGCTCCTCATCGATCACAAACTGCATGTCCACCTGGCGCATGGATTGGTGCATGGCGAGCACCGAGATATTGGCATCGGCGAGAGCACTCACTGCCTGGGACAGAATACCCGGCACCTTCATATCGCTGCCGATGGCCGACACCACCGCCACCTTGCGCACCTGGATACGGCTGTCGGGATGCTGCTCCTCGATGGCAGTGCGGATCCGGCGCACGGTTTTCAGATTGGTGGCCAGATAGTGGGTGATACTGTTGGCGGTGATGTCCTTGGTGACGATCTGCCCCTTGAAACGGGCGATGGCGTTGAGGATATCCCGGTCGTAGCGGTAAATCTCACCCATCATGTTCTGTTCAAGGCACTCGATGGCGTAGATATTGCGGCGCCCGGCAATGATTTCCACACAGGGAATATCGCTGACGTAGTCACCGGTGACCAGGGTGCCGCCGTGCTCCGGCTCGAAGGTGTTCTTTACCCGCAGGGGGATGTCCTGCTGGCGCAACCCCTTGGCGGCCTTGGGGTGAATGGCCTCCATCCCCAGGTTGGCCAGCTGGTCGGCGACATCGTAGTTGGTGCGCCCGATGGGCACCGCATTGCCCTCACCCACCAGCCTGGGGTCGGCGCTGCTGAGGTGAAACTCCTTGTGAATGATCGCCTCCCGGGCGCGGGTGAGCACCGCCACCCGGCTGAAGGTCATTTCGCTGTAGCCCCGGTCGAAGGTGGTCATCAAGCCCTCCGCCGTGTGGGTGTAGCCGGTGACTATGGGCATTTCCGTCGCCAGATCAATAGTGGCAAAGGCCTCCATGATGCGCTCGTCCAGGCTCATGTGCTGCGCCGAGTTCCAGCCGCTGAGGTCGACAAAGCGGGCGTTGATGCCCTCCTCCTGGAGCAGCGCGCTCAGGTTCCAGGCACTGTGGGCCTCCCCCAGGCTGGCGAGCATTTCCCGCACCGTTTTCAGGTGTGAGCCCAGGTCGAAATGGCCGTGCTGGCAGATACTCTCGAGATCCGCCAGGCACTGGCGGGCCTCCTCGACACGCTCGTCGATAAAGCGGTCGGCCCGGGCCAGCTGGAGCTCGTCGCTGAAGTAATCCCGGTTCAGGCGGTGGAAGTGTCCCTTGAGGTTGTCCAGGGCATCCTGCCAACAGCCGTCGTCCCTGGTGTTGGCAAACATGCCGTAAACCCCGTGCTCGCCGGATTTTTTCGCCTCCAGCAAGAGGTCGGTGATACCGGCGTAGGCAGAGACCACAAATACCCGCTGGTAGAGGTCCTCGGACTGGCAGCCGCGGAAGATGATGTTGTCCCTCACCGCCTGGTATTGCACCATGGAGGTGCCGCCAATTTTTTCCACCGTGTGGCGGGCGGGCTGCAGGGGTATATCGGTGGCTTCGCTGTCAGTCATATCACTCATCCACCGGGTCGGCATCCAGTTCGTAGGCGCCCTCGGCGTTGTGC
>CAZWUP010000416.1:0-1984 GCA_964637045.1 uncultured Porticoccaceae bacterium
GTCGCGCCACTGCTTCCTTGGCGGGGTTGACGTCGATACCTATGATATTTTTTGCCCCGGCCAGGCGGGCGCCCTGAACCACATTGAGGCCGATGCCACCCAGACCGAATACGGCGACGCTCTCGTTCGCTTTGACCTTGGCAGCGAGCAGCACCGAGCCCAGCCCAGTTGCCGCGCCGCAGGAAATATAGCAGGCGGCTTCCGGGTCGGCGCGCGGATCAATTTTGGCGGTGCGGCTGGCCTTCACAACAACGTACTCGGCAAAGGTGCCAAGCCCCAGAAAGGTGGCAACGGGTGTGTCTCCCCACAGGATGCGACCGTCCATCTCGGAGGTCACCGCCTGGGTGGTGATGCAGGCATTGGTGCGCCGATCCTTGCAAAGAATGCACTCGCCACATTCGGGCATGACATAGGGAATCACCAGATCACCGAAGGCGAGATCCCGGACCTGGTCGCCACAGGCTTCGACTACGCCACAGCACTCGTGTCCAAGTACCATGGGAAAGGTCATGGGGTTGTGGCCATCGAGGATATGGAGGTCGCTGTGGCACAACCCGGTAGCCTTGAGGCGGACCAGCACTTCGTCCGGCCCAGGGGCTCTGAGACTGACGGTTTCAATGGTGAGTGGCCTTTTCGGACCTTGGAAGATTGCGGCTTTTATGTTTTTCATCTGCGTCAGATCCCGTTGGTAATGGTTGCTGGTAACCCGGCAGCATTGCATGGCTGGTCAGTCTGCCTGTATCAGGAGGCCCAATATTGCATATATTGTACAGTCGTACAAGATAGAAGATGGCGTCTCTCACTGCTTTCGCTAACTATTTCTTGATGTGAGTTGGCGGAACCTGGCAGGAATCGAGCTTCGGCTTGGTTCTGGGGGCACCTCGGCCACACCACAGGCTGGATCGATGGTGTCGGGAGAGGCCAACTTGAGGTGGCGTGCAGGAGATTGTTAGGCGCCGTCAGCCGGAGTCTGCGCTGAGGTCTGACTGGGTGGCACATGCGGCCAATTGCTTGAACCCGGCGAGATAAAAAGGGACCAGGTTGCGCTCGAAAAGCCGGATTTCCCTTTGCAGGCGGGTGTCGTCAGTGGGGGAGTAGGCCACCTTGAACAGCGGGGTCAAGGCGCCCTCGAACTGGCCGAAACACCAGGCCACGTCCTCCCTGGGCACACCAGGCATCACTGTACACAGGCAGTCGATGATGTAGTTTCTAACTGGTCCGTAGTGTTCGGAAATGGCGGCGTTGAGGGTTCCAGGATTCTGTTCCGGGAAGGGCTGCAGCACCATCCGTGAGTAATGGATCCATTGCTCGCGCCCCTCGCCGAACAGCCACAGCGAGCTGCGGGCATAGTTGGAGAGGATCAGCTCAAGGCTGATATGGCCCTGCTTTCTGATGGCGTTTTCGAAGGAAAGTCGTATTCTGGCTGCGCCGCTTTCGGCGCGTCTCGCCAGCACCTGGTTGAAGAGATTTTCCTTGGATGTGAAATGGTAGGTGATGGAGCCGAGATCGGCGCCGGCCAGACTGGCGATATCCCGCAGGCTGGCTCCGGCCATGCCTCTTTCGGCGAACAGTTTTTCCGCCGCATCCAGTATTTCCAGCTTCTTGCGTTCACCCCGCGGGGATTTTCGCCGCGCTGACGATTCTTGCCTGATATTTTTTACCATCGTTCGATGTTGCCGTTTGGCACTGATATTGCTGAAAGACCGCCATTGTACCAGAGCCGAACGGCGGCCAGGGGCCTGCGGTGGCGCTTGCTGAGGTGTGGGGCTAGAGCCTGCCGTCGCGAATCACCCTGTCGAGCAGGCTTGGCACATCATTGGCGAGCAGGCTGCCGATGGTGGTTCTGCGGCCCCGCATGACGCCCTTGGGTGCGTGGCCGTAGCCGCCTCTGGTGTAGGTCTTGATATGGGCGTCAAAACGGTCGAGGGCAAACAGGCAGTAATCCAGCCAGGCCCTGTCCCTATCCAGTTCCACCCCCCGGGCC
>CAZWUP010000417.1:0-1979 GCA_964637045.1 uncultured Porticoccaceae bacterium
GTGGTGATTCGAAGCGAGTAGGGCGACTTTCCCGCCTCTGTTCGCCCGGAGGGCCTGGCTCCTACACAAATCCGATCTGGCCAAAATCAAAGTGAAGCAGCACTACTTGGTTTTACCCAGCAGAAAATCCAGCAGCTGGCCAACGGGCACTTCCAGCGAGTCCGGGGCGCGCCGGCTCTTGTACTCCACCACCCCGCCATCCAGGCCGCGGTCGCCGACCACAATGCGGTGGGGAATGCCCATCAGCTCCACATCCGCCAGCATCACCCCGAGCCTGGCCTTGTCCACATCCATATAGAGCACGTCATAACCTGCCTGCTGGAGCTTCTGGTAAAGCTCCTCGCAGTAATCCTTGACCTGCTTCGACTTGTGGGGGTTGATGGGCACCAGGGCGATCTGGAAGGGGGCGATGGCCTCCGGCCAGAGAATGCCGTTGGCGTCGTTGTTCTGCTCGATGGCGGCGGCCACCACCCGGGTGACACCGATGCCGTAGCAGCCCATCAGCATGGTTTGCTCCCGGCCCTCCTCATTGAGCACCCGCGCGCCCATGGCCTCGCTGTACTTGGTGCCGAGCTGAAAAATATGGCCCACTTCAATGCCGCGGCGAATTTCCAGCGCCCCCTTGCCGTCGGGGCTGGGGTCGCCGGCCACCACATTGCGAATATCCTCAACCCGGGGCAGAGGGCAGTCGCGGTGCCAGTTGACTCCGGTGAGATGGAAGCCCTCCCGGTTGGCGCCGCAGACAAAATCCGCGGTCACGGCGGCACTGCGGTCGACGATGATGGGGATGGTGAGTCCCACCGGACCCAGGGAGCCTGTGGTGCAGCCGGTAGCCGCTGCAACCTCGGCCTCGCTGGCAAAGGTCAGGGGGGACAACACCCCCTCCAGCTTTTCCGCCTTGATCTCGTTGAGTTCGTGATCGCCGCGCACCACCAGGGCGATCAGCTCGGCCTCACCCTCGCCGCGAACGATCAGGGTTTTCAGGGTTTGCTCGGCGGCTGCTCCCAGCAGCTCGCAAACCTCGGCAATGGTGTGGGTGCCCGGGGTGGCCACCTCCGCCATGGCCGCGCCGGGGGCCGGCGCCTCGGCGCGGTGGGGGAGGGCTTCGGCCTTTTCGATATTGGCGGCGTAATCGCCGTTGCTGGCAAAGGCGATGGCGTCCTCGCCGGACGCCGCAAGAACGTGGAACTCATGGGAAAAGCTGCCGCCAATACTGCCGGTATCCGCCAGAACCGGGCGGAAATCCAGCCCCAGGCGGGAGAAAATGGCGCAGTAGGTCTGGTGCATCAGGTCATAGGTTTGCTGCAGGCTGTCCTGGTTCAGGTGGAAGGAGTAGGCGTCCTTCATGATGAACTCCCGGGAGCGCATCACCCCAAAGCGGGGCCGGATCTCGTCGCGAAACTTGGTCTGGATCTGGTAGAAGTTGGCGGGCAGCTGCTTGTAGCTGCGAATCTCGTTGCGGATCAGGTCGGTGATCACCTCCTCGTGGGTGGGGCCGAGACAGAACTCCCGCTGGTGGCGGTCGCCGATGCGCAACAGCTCGGGGCCGTACTGCTCCCAGCGCCCAGACTCCAGCCACAGATCGGCGGGCTGGACCACGGGCATCAGTACTTCCATGGCCCCCGACCTGTCCATTTCCTCGCGGACGATCCTCTCCACCTTGCGCAGCACCCGCAGCCCCAGGGGCAGCCAGGTGTAGAGGCCGGAAGCCAGTTTGCGAATCATGCCGGCCCGCAGCATCAGCTGGTGACTGATGATTTCGGCTTCCGCGGGGGTTTCCTTCTGGGTGGCGATCAGATACTGGCTGGCGCGCATAATTCCTCTTGGCGTGGTTTTACAGCAAGGGGCTATTCTAAGGACATGGGGTGGCGGGGTATAGTCTTGGTCTGGGGATACGACGAAAGTTTATAGCCGCCAACAACCTATTACTCTTTCAATTTGATACTGCCTTATGTTCCGGTTCTATTGTAGGAGCCCGG
>CAZWUP010000418.1:0-1962 GCA_964637045.1 uncultured Porticoccaceae bacterium
AATACGCCCTATTCGCTTCGCATCACCACCATTCGCCCGGAGGACCGGGCTCCTACACATGTCTGCCCAAACCCGGGGGCACCCCGTAGCAACAATTAGCGCTTGCGGATTCAGTGCCGTGGTCTAGCGGTATTTCCGCGGGTTGCGCACACAGTCCCGGTGCAGCTCCTGATTTTTCTTCAGCGCCTTTTTCCACCTGTCCATCTGTGATCCTGAGCCCCCTTGTCGACGCAGGTTCTCATAGCGTTCCACCTTGGCGGCAAAGCCCCGGCAGGGCTTTGGATCCTTGGCAATGGTGGGCAGGGGGATGGCAAGCAACAGCAGTATGATGATAGGGCGCATGGCAATTCCTTATGCCGGTGGGTGAAGGCAAATTAAACACCATCATTGGCTGCCGGGCAAACCCGGCTCGCGCACACTCCACGCCCCCTTTCCCGACAGCCGCTCAATCGCCGGGGCTAAAACTCCAGGCAGATCTTGCCGAAGTGGGCATTGCTCTCCTGGTAGCGAAAGGCGTCGGCCAGTGCCTCGAGGGGGAAGCTCCGGTCGATGACGGGTTTCAGGCTGTTGGCCTCCACCGCGCGAATCATGGCTTTGAGGTCGTCGCGGCTGCCCACCATGATGCCTTTGAGCTTGATCTGCTTGGCCATCAGCTGGGCGGTGTTGACCGCGCCCTGGAACCCGGCCAAGACGCCGATCATGGAGATGTGCCCCCCCAGGCGGCAGGCGTTGATGGACTCCCCCAGGGTGCCGGCACCGCCGATTTCAACCACGTGGTCAACCCCCCTGCCCCCGGTGAGTCTGGCAACTTCCCTGCCCCACTCCGGGGTGGTTTTGTAGTTGATCACCTGGTCGGCCCCCAGCTCCTTCAAGCGTGCCATCTTGGCTTCCGACGAGGAGGTGGCTATCACCGTGGCGCCAAACATGCGGGCGATTTGCAGGGCAAAAATCGATACCCCACCGGTGCCCTGGACCAATACCGTGTCTCCGGCCTTGATACCGCCCTCCACCACCAGCGCGCGCCAGGCGGTGAGGCCGGCACAGGTGAGGGTTGCCGCCTCGGCGTGGCTGTAGCCCCGGGGCGCCTTCACGAAATAATGCTCGGGCACCACCACCTGCTCGCAGGCATAGCCGTCGTTGCGGTCCCCCGGCAGGGCGCGGATCTTGTCGGCGGTGGGCTCGCCGGCCTCCCAGTCGGGGAAGAAGGTGCTCACCACCGCGTCCCCTGGCTTGAAAGACCTGACCCCGGCGCCCACCTCGACCACCACACCGGCGCCGTCGGACATGGGTATCAAGCCGTCTGCGGCATGGGCCATGCCGCCCTTGGCGACGACATAGTCGTGGTAATTGAGGGAGCTGGCGTGAATCCGCACCAGAATCTCCCCGGCCCCGGGGGACGGTTCCGCCAGATCGGAGACATAAAGATTGTCCAGTCCACCTGGCTTGCGAAGTTGTACTGCTTTCATATCCTTTATCCCTGTTGATTGGTGGTCAGTCAGTTGGTATAGCGCCGCACCAGCTGTTTGCCCAGGGCCATCATATGGACCTGGTCGGGGCCGTCGGCCTGGCGGCACCAGCGGGCGTAGTTGAAGCCTTCCGCCATAAAGTAATCTTCCGTCAAGCCGCCAGCGCCGTGGATCTGCATGCAGCGGTCGATGACCCTCTGGGCCATCAGGGGCACGGCGATCTTGGCGGCGGCAATCATATCCATGGCCTCCTTGGTACCCACTTCGTCCATCCGCTGCGCCGCCTTCAGGGTGAGCAGGCGTCCCTGCTCGACCTCGGCAAAGCTCTTGGCGATATCTTCCAGCACCGACTGGTGCTGGTTGAGGGTTTTGCCAAAGGTGGTGCGGCTCACCGAACGCTTGCAGGCCTGTTCCAGGGAGCGCTGGGCTATGCCGATCAGGCGCATGCAGTGGTGGATGCGCCCCGGCCCCAGGCGGCCCTGGGCAATTTCAAAGC
>CAZWUP010000419.1:0-601 GCA_964637045.1 uncultured Porticoccaceae bacterium
GATATACAGCAGGACCACCGCCAGCAGCCCCAGGGCGATATACAGCTGGGCGAGGCCGCGCACCAGGCGGCCGGTGAGGACATTGGCAACCGGCAGAAAACTCAGTAGAGCCAGGGGCAGCATGCCAATGATGGCCAGCCGCAAATCAAAGCGCAGGCCGATTCCCAGGGTGCGCAGAAAGTCTTCCCTGGGTTGATAGCTGGCGATGTCGACGGGCGAGAAGCCGACGACAAACAGCAGGCGCAGCAAGGCAAAAAGCACGAACAGCAGGGTTACACCACCCACCAGGAAGTGAAGGCGACGGGATTTTAGCCATTGCATGAAGAGTCGAGTCCAGGCAGCAGGTGATTGGGGTGGGCCAGTGGGGTTCGACCCCAGGCCCCCGGCGCTGGGACACTACCCAGTTTTGTCACTGGATGCAACAGACCCTACAGAGTTCACCGCGGTGGCAAGGCCAGCACTTGGCTGGCAGCCGGTTGCCGTGATGGCTGCTGACGCGGGAATAGACGCTTCAAGTTTGAGGCCGGAGAGCGTGGACTACAGGGGTTGTTTATGGCGCACTCGGGAGGATTGACTCGCAACGGCTTGGGGCCGTTGCGCC
>CAZWUP010000419.1:701-1958 GCA_964637045.1 uncultured Porticoccaceae bacterium
ATAAAAAAACCCGCCTTGTGGGCGGGGTTTTGTTTATGGCGCACTCGGGAGGATTGACTCGCAACGGCTTGGGGCCGTTGCGCCCCCTGCGGGGCTGCGTCGCCTGTGGCGACTGGGTCCAACTTCCTGCGGAAGTTGTCGAACCGGGAGGTTCTCACCTCCGTCGTGAGCCATAAAAAAACCCGCCTTGTGGGCGGGGTTTTGTTTATGGCGCACTCGGGAGGATTCGAACCTCCGACCGCTCGGTTCGTAGCCGAGTACTCTATCCAGCTGAGCTACGAGTGCGTAAGACTGTGTGTCGAGGGCGCGTACTATAGTTAATGGGTTGGGGTCCGTCAACAGTTTGGCGGGTGATTTACGGGGTTTCTGCGGTTTTTTTACCGGGGATGGCAGGGCTCAGGTGGTGGCGATAAAGATCGCCCGCTTGGGGGCGGGATGGCCTTCCACGGTGAGGTTGGGGTTGCCGGGTGCCAGGAAGTCCGCCAGGGACTCGAAGTGCATCCACTGGGTTTGCCGCTGCTCGGCGATGGTGGTGGGGCACAGGTCCACCATGCGGGGATTGGCAAAACCCAGTTCCCCCATCCAGCTCAGCACCTGGTCGGGGCAGGGTACGCACCACACATTGCGCATCTTGGCGTAGCGGCCACTGGGGACCAGGCCCTGATCCCCTTCCACCACCAGGGTTTCCAGTACCAGCTGACCGCCGGGGCGAAGGCAGCCCGCCAGCTCCTCCAGGTGGGCCAGGGGGTCGCGGCGGTGGTAGATGACCCCCATGGAGAGCACGGTATCGAAGGCCCTGAGGCCAGTGGGAACATGCTCGATACCCAGCGGCAGCACATCGACGGGAATTTCAGGGCAGTAGTGCTTGACGGCCTGGAACTGGTAGACGAATTTGGCGGAGGGGTCGATGCCTAGCACTCGCTCGGCGCCGGCGCCATAAAGGCGCATGCAGTGGTAGCCGTTGCCACAGCCCACATCCAGAATCCGCCGGCCGTCCACGGACTCCAGGTGGGGGACGAGGCGCTGCCACTTCCAGTCGGAGCGCCACTCGGTGTCGATATCCAGGCCAAACAGTTGCCAGGGCCCCTTGCGCCAGGGGTGGAGCGCCATCAGGGTGTCCCGCAGCTGGTTGCGAATGATGTCATCGCTGTCGCCGGCTTCGCCGATGCGGACCTGGGACTGGAAATCCGTTGATGTGGGGGTCCGTGCCCGCAGCCCGCCCAGAGCCGCCTCCCACTCCGGCCCGCCCCCCCAGCC
>CAZWUP010000420.1:0-1939 GCA_964637045.1 uncultured Porticoccaceae bacterium
GAGGCGATGCCACAGTATAGCCTATATCACCGATTAATTCCTTACACTACACTAGTTACGAGATTACTTCGTCGCTGCGCTCCTCACAATGACAAATCATCAGGGATTCCCCAGGGAAGCTCTGGGCGACTGTCAATGCGCGGAGCCATAAGCTGCCAGTGCAGCGTGGCAGTCAACGGCGCGGCAAGCCAACAAATCCTGCAATACCGGCATCACCCCAGGCCCAGCATCATATCCACTGCGGGCTCATCCCAGGCATCCGTGATGGAGGCATTGACGTGGCCGTTGTCCACCAGCAGGGTCACGCCATTGATGCCGCCGGCCATATCGCTGCCGAGGAAGATCAGGGCATTGGCCATCTGCTGGGGGGTATGGGGATCCACGCCGACTTCCTTGCGGTAGTCGGCGCCAAAACCCAGCCACACATCGGCGTTGGCCCGCGCCAGGGGGGTGTCGGTGGGACCGGGAAGAATGGCGTTGATGCGGATGCCCTGCCTCAGGTAGGACACCCCCTCCCTCGCCACATAGCCATTCCAGGCCTGCTTGCTGAAGGAGTAGTTGTCGGTGTCGTCGTGGCTGGCGATCCACTGGACGGCACTGTCCCAGTCCCGGCAGTTGAGGAAATCCATCACCTGGGCGCGGTTGAGCACCCAGGGCAAGCCGGCCACCGACGAGATGGCGACAATGGCGCTGCCCCGTCCCAGGCGATTGCTGGCCATAAGCTGGTCCAGCAAATGGCGCTGGCCGGTAAAATTGATCAGCATGATGCCGGGAAAGCCGTCGGCGACACCGGCGCAGCAGAACACCTTGTCGATGGTGGCGGGAAGCTGGGCAACGGCCTTGTCAATGGCGGCGGCATCCCGCAGGTCCAGCTTGATGGCCTGGGCCACCGGGTAGCTGATATCAGCCACATCCATGACAAAAAGGTTTGCCCCCAGCTGGCCCGCCAGCTGGGCGGCAGCGGCCCCCATGCCGGTGGCGCCGCCGACGACCAGCACGTTCTTACCCTGGTAGTTCAGTAAATTGTCGATCATTGTTATTCCTCGCTTGTTGTAGATGGATTATTCGCAGACCCGCAACAGCAGGCTGGCGCCAAACACACCGCCCCCCGCCGCCGCCACGGCCGTTGTGGGTTTGTTTTGAATCTGACGCGCACCGCCCTCGCCCCGCAGCTGAACACAGGCTTCGTGGAGCAGACCAAAACCGTGGGTGCGGCCGGCGGACAGCTGGCCGCCGTGGGTATTGAGGGGCAGCTCCCCCTCCAGGCTGATGCGCTGGCCGCCCTCGATAAACTGCCCGCCCTTGCCGATGCCGCAAAAACCCAGCTCCTCGAGCCAGTTCAGACAGATGATGCTGAAGCCGTCGTAGAGCTGGGCGGTGTCCACATCCCCGGGCTTGAGGCTGGTGCGGGACCACATCATCTGGGCGGCGTCCCGCAATGCCTGCTGGGTGCTGAGATCAGTGTGCTGATCCCAGGAAAAGCGACCGTGGTGGGCACAGCCGATGGCCTCGAAACGCACCGGGGGCTTGGCCAATTTTTCCGCCAGATCCAGGCGGGACACAATCACGGCGGTGGCGGCGTCGACAGGCACATCGCAGTCCAGCAGGCACAATGGCTCGGAGATCATCCGCGCCGCCAGGTAGTCGTCAATGGTGATGGGCTTGGTCATTACCGCATTGGGGTTGAGCCCGGCATTGCGGCGCTGGTTGACGGCGATCCACCCCAGTTGTTCCCGGGTGGTGCCGTACTGGTGAAAATGGCGCTGGGCGTACTGGGCTGTCCAGTTGCTGGCGGAAAATGCCTTGAAGGGCACCATCCAGGAAAACAGGCCGGCCGCCCGCTCATCCCCCGAACCCTGAACACTGGCCCGCCGCTCGCTGGACTGGGAGCTGCTCTCCGTGAGGGTGCGAAAGCACAGCACATGGTTGGCCAGGCCGC
>CAZWUP010000421.1:0-1930 GCA_964637045.1 uncultured Porticoccaceae bacterium
CGTCGGGCGCAAGCCGGGTCGCGCGTTCGAAGCCGCTGCGGGCGGCGTCGAAGTAGGAGGCGTCGCAGGACACCAGCACCAGGCCGAAGCCCTGCAGGGCGCGGCCGAGGCTGCCGAACTGGAAGCTCTCGTCGAAGGTGGAGACCACCAGCACCTGTTCGCCGGTGCGGAAGTGGCAGGTGCCGAGGCGGTGCTGGTAGGCCTGAATGGCCCGCTCGTACTCCCCCTGGGAGTAGGGCAGCAGCTGCAGGGTGCCGGTGGCGTCGCGGTAACTGCCGACGGCCATGGGCTCGGCGGGGTGGGGGGTATGGGCTAGACTGGTCATTGCTTGGTCACCCGGGGAATCTTGTGGGGAGGGCCGAGCTTGAGGAGCTCGGCATTGGGGGTCAGCTCGACGGTCACCGGCACCTGCAGCTCGGCGGCGAGGCGCTCCCGCAGGGCCCCGGCCAGCTCGGCCTCGCTGCGCTGCAGGGCGTCGGGGTTGTAGCCGATGCGCAGGCGCAGCTCGTCCATCTCGCGGCTGACGCGGATGATCTGGTAGAGGGCGGCCTGGGTTTCCACCCACTCCTCGATATAGGGGTGGATATCCTTGGGCAGGATGGAGCGGCCGGCGATGATCATTTCGTCCCCCTTGCGGCCGAGCACCTGGATGCGGCCGTGGGTGCGGCCGCACAGGCAGGGTTCGCGGGTGAAGGTCACCAGGTCGTCGGTGCGGTAGCGGATCAGGGGGGCGACATCGTCCTGGAGGGCGGTCACCACCAGCTCGCCGCGCTCGCCGTCGGCCACGGGGTCGTCGCCGTTGGGGTCCAGGCACTCCACCAGGGCCTGGTCTTCCCAGGTGTGGAAGCCGGCGTGGGCGCTGCAGTCGATGGCGCCGGTGACGTCGCCGAGACTGGTGATCTCGTACATCTCCAGGCCCCACTCCTTGAGCAGCCTGCGTACCCGCGGCGGCACCGCCTC
Organism: uncultured Porticoccaceae bacterium; assembly: GCA_964637045.1. Taxonomy (GTDB): domain Bacteria; phylum Pseudomonadota; class Gammaproteobacteria; order Pseudomonadales; family Porticoccaceae; genus CAYXXZ01. The sequence continues at coordinate 961 of CAZWUP010000421.1, forward strand.
GCCGCCGAAAATGGCGCCCTGGTAGCTGGCGAACACCTCCCGCAGGTCGATATTGTGCTTTTTGGCGTACTCCTCGTAGGCGATCACCATGGGGGTGGATACGGTAAAGATCACCTTGGGCTGGTACTTCAGGGAGGCCTCGAAGATCCGCGGAATCTCCGTGGGGGAGTGCTGAAAGGTGATGGGCCGAAAGCCCACATCGGTGTGGGAGTCGCCGCCGTGGCCCTCGCGGAAGGTGAACAGGTCGATGGTGTAGTAGTCCCCGGGGCGCATGCCGATGTGCCAGAAATCCCGCTTGGTCTGCTCGTTGTTCATGGAGCGGGAGTAGGGGATGGGGGTGGGGTCGCCGGTGGTTCCCGAGGTCAGGCCAACCCCCTTCATGTGGGGCGGATCGGCGCAGCGGGTGCCGCCGTAGGGGTCGTTGTGCTGGTCGCGAAAGGCGCGGATGCGATCCTTGTCGATAAAGGGCGCCTTGTCCTTGAAATCCGCCAGGGAGCGGATGTCCTGGGGCTTGACCCCGGCGGCGTCCCACACCTCGCGGACCAGGGCTGAGCGCTGGTAGGCGTAGGGCAACAGCTGCAGCAGCAGGCCTTCCTGGAGGTGCTCGATGTCCCCCCGCGGCATGGTCTCGATGCGTTCGTCGTAGTACTTGGGGTAGGTGTGCACAACAGCTTCCTTATGATTTTGTGGATTCCGGCCGCCCAATGGCGGGATCGTCCCGGTCTATTGTTGCCAAATCCGCCGTCGCGGGCAACCGAAAAAACCATTGTCCATCCCGCTAGCCCCGTCCCAGATAGGGCTGGGTGAGGGGCAGGATGGTGCCGTCCAGCAGGTTGATATCCGCCGGCAGGGTGGCCATCAGCACCACCGCGCGGGACACCTGGTGGGCATCCATCATGGCGAAGCCCAGGGCGGCGGCACTGGGACCGCCCTGGAAGCCGGTGTCCACTCCGCCGGGATGGAGGATGGA
>CAZWUP010000422.1:0-1902 GCA_964637045.1 uncultured Porticoccaceae bacterium
GCCCACAACCAGCGGCTGGCCAGTTACTTCAAGGACCGCCCCGAGGATTTTCTGGCCATCAATTTCGAGGCTGGCGAGGGCTGGGAGAAACTCTGCCCCTTTCTGGGCAAACCCATCCCCGACCTGCCGTTGCCCCATGCCAACCGCCAGGCCTACAGCGTGCCCGCAAAAATGGCGGAGACTGCGGGGTAGGGAGGTCCGCAGCTGGCAGACCACAGGCTGTCACCCTGGTGTTGCGCAAGGGGTGCGGAGTTGACTATTGACGCGACGACAAAAGAATTATCCCGATCCATGTTGTCGCGGGCCGCGAAAATACTGGCGGAATTTTGCCAAAGCCCGTGTATTTTCGAGGCTTGCATTGTCCTGCGGCCAATGACGGCGCACCTGACCACCAGGGATGGCGGCAATGGCGACTTTGTAGGAGCAAAAGTCGGCCCTGCGCCGCGTATTGACCCGGCAATAATTCGTGCCGGGTCAACATGATGCCGGACCGGCAATTACCGGCTACACTCCAGTCACCACCTTTTCATCTCAGGAGACAACCATGCCCGACTATATCAAAGCCAAGATGGCTGGCCCCCTGGGGGAGCACCTCGACCGCTATCTGGCCACCAATGGCGCCGACGGCCACCTGTTGGACATGCGCTTTGCCGGCGGCCACGACAACACCCCCACCCTGCTGCTGTTCACCATTGGCCGCAAGTCGGGGGACAGGATCGTGCTGCCCCTGATCTACGGCGTGGACGGCGACAGCTATGTCATCGTCGCCTCCAAGGGCGGAGCTCCCATCCATCCGGGTTGGTACCTGAACCTGGTGGAGACCCCGGAGTGTGACATTCAGGTGGGCAGCGAGCGCTTCAAAGCCCGGGCGCGGGACGCGGTCGGCGCCGAGCGCCAGCGGCTGTGGGAAATGATGGTGGAGGTCTACCCCCCCTACACCGACTACCAACAGGCCACCTCGCGGGAAATTCCCGTGGTGGTGCTGGACAGGGCCCAGGAGCCTTAGCGGCACCACTGCTCCTCGCAGGGAATGCCATCCCCGTCACCATCCATGAGGGTGCCCGGACAGTGGTCCAGAAAGTCGGTGGCCTCGGCACAGGAGGTCATCTGTGAGCAGCGGGTGCGGCCGTCGCAATTGAACCCTGGCTCCGCGTCCGCCCCCTCGCCGATGGTGCGCACCCGTTGGGAAAGGGCCTGGAGGTCCGGCAGTGATTGGCGGGGCGGCGCCACCTGCCCAGCCCCATAGCTGCCAACAAACTCTTCCCTGGGCAGCACCGTCAGCCTTTCCGCTACCTTTTCGACCGTCTGGCACCGGGTATTGGCGGGCACCTCGCCGTAGATCACCCGGCCGTCGGCGGTGGTGCATTTCAGTATCTCCGGCAGCGGCTCAGCTGTCGGACGAGGCGCACCAACACCGGGCAGTTGCAAATCAGCGACCTGACCGACGCCACCGGAAACCTTGGCCAACAGCGCCCTGAAGGGCTCCGGGTAGTGGCTGTAGGCGTACCAGCCAAGCCCTGCCAGAATGGCCAGCAACAGCAATTTTCTCATCTCCCCGCCCCCCTCCCCAGCTGGGTGGCCCCGCATAGAACCCGATCATACCCGAATGGAACTTACTTACACAGAAGTCGGAAATCGGGGTGGCAGTTGGCGTTCGACGGGAGGGGTTGCCCCCAGCGTCGGCGACAGGGAAGTACCTGCCCCGGTGCTGGCACTCTCTCCATCGACCCGGCCCGCCAAACTCACCACTGTGTAGCGCAAAGAGCCGACTTGTGGGCATGGACGCAAGTGTACTGCGTCGAAATTAACGGTTCTTATCGACACCCATCGCGACAACCTATTTTTCCCTCGGCTGGCACGCCTGCGAGCCAAAGCGGGTATTCCTGGGCAGAACCGTCGGCG
>CAZWUP010000423.1:0-1899 GCA_964637045.1 uncultured Porticoccaceae bacterium
CGTCATCACCCGCAAAGTCGCCTACCTGGTCAACCAGGTTGAGCTCAGTGCCCGCCATATCGCCGCTCTCACCTTCACCAACAAGGCGGCGCGGGAAATGAAGGAGCGCTCGGCAAAACTGGTCAAGGGCAAGGATGCCGCCGGCCTTACCGTGTCCACCTTCCACAATCTCGGATTGAATTTCATTCGCCAGGAGATCAAGCAATTCGGCTTCAAGCCAGGCTTTTCCATTCTCGATGGAGAGGACAGCCGCAACCTGATTCGCGAACTGATTCTCAAGGACAGCGATGTGGACAGTGACCATGTGGACCTTATCCAGCACCAGGTCTCCAACTGGAAAAACGATCTCGTCACCCCCGAAAGCGCCATGTCAAAGGCCTCCAGCCCGGGGGAGCAGGGTATCGCCTTTCTCTATCAGCGCTATACCCAGGCCCTGCGGGCCTACAATGCGGTGGATTTTGACGACCTGATTCTGTTGCCGGTACAGCTCCTGGAAAGGGACGAAGGTGTGCTCGGCAAATGGCGCAACAAGATCCGCTACCTGCTGGTGGACGAATATCAGGACACCAATCTCTCCCAATACCGGCTGGTCAAACTGCTGAGCGGCGGCCGCGGCGGACTTACCGTGGTCGGCGACGACGACCAGTCCATCTATGCCTGGCGGGGGGCGCGGCCGGAAAACCTGGTGCAGCTCCAGGAGGACTACCCTCACCTCAAGGTGATCAAGCTGGAGCAGAATTACAGGTCCACCGGGCGGATTCTGCGCACCGCCAACACCCTGATCGCCAACAACCCCCACGTCTTTGACAAGGCCCTGTGGAGCGAACTGGGGCCGGGGGAGCCAATTCGTTTTATCCGCTGCAGCAATGAAGAAACCGAGATCGAGCGGGTGGTCAATGAAATTCTCACCATGAGGCTGAGCAAGAGCTGCCATTTCCGGGATTTTGCCATCCTCTACCGGGGCAACTACCAGGCCAGACTGCTGGAAATCAAATTGCAGGCCCAGGGGATTCCCTACGAACTCAGCGGCGGCACCTCCTTTTACGCCCGGGCGGAAATCAAGGACGTGATGGCCTACCTGCGACTGATGGTCAACCCGGACGACGACAACGCCTTTCTGCGCATCATCAACACCCCCCGCCGCCAGATTGGCCCCACCACCCTGATCAAACTCGGGGAATACGCCAACCAGCGCCATATCTCCCTGTTCAACGCCATCGACGAAATGGGGCTGGGCAGCCAACTGGGGGAGCCCAATCTGGGTCGCTTGCGGCACTTCAAGCACTGGCTGGAACAGATCGCCCGCCAGTGCTCCGAAGGCAAACCCATCGCCGCCATCAACGCCATGCTCGAGGATATCGACTACCTGGCCTGGCTCCACCAGAACGCCAGCAGCGGCGGGGTGGCGGACAAGCGCTGGGGCAATGTTCAGTTCCTGGTCAAGCAACTGGCCGACCTGTTGCAGAACGATCTGGAGGAGGACTCCGGCGTGGAAAGCGCCATTGCCAAACTGGTGTTGCGGGATCTACTGGACCGCCAGGAACAGGAGTCCGCCGACGATCGGGTCCAGTTGATGACCCTCCACGCCGCCAAGGGCCTGGAGTTTCCCCATGTGTTCCTGATCGGCATGGAGGAGGAAATCCTCCCCCATCGCAGCAGCATCGAGCAGGACAACGTGGAGGAGGAGCGCCGCCTGGCCTATGTGGGCATCACCCGCGCCCAGCGCACCCTGACCCTCACCATGGCCGCCAAACGCAAACAGTTCGGCGAGATTATCGCCACCACCCCCAGCCGCTTTGTCGGCGAGCTCCCGGCGGAAGACCTGGAAAAAATAGGCTTTGGCAACGACAACCCGGAGCTGGTCAAGGAGACGGGCAAGGCGTCGTTGGCGGCGTTGAA
>CAZWUP010000424.1:0-1856 GCA_964637045.1 uncultured Porticoccaceae bacterium
AGCGCCACCACCTTCGTGCTCACCCTGGCGGCCATCTCCAGCTACCTGGTGAACACCTGGGTGCTGGTGCCCCTGGGACTGGAATACCTGAAAACCATCGCCTTTATCCTGGTGATCGCCGTGGTGGTGCAGTTCACCAAGATGTTTATCGAAAAAACCAGCCCCCTGTTGTACCGGGTGCTGGGGGTGTTTCTGCCCCTGATCACCACCAACTGCGCGGTGCTAGGGGTGGCCCTGCAGAACACCGCCAAGAGCCACAACTTCGTCGAGTCCTCCCTCTACGGCTTTGGCGCCGCCGCCGGGTTCTCCCTGGTATTGATCCTGTTTTCCGCGATGCGCGAGCGGCTGGCGGTGGCCGATGTGCCGGAGCCCTTCAAGGGCCCCGCCATCGGCCTGATCACCGCCGGCCTGATGTCCCTGGCCTTTATGGGCTTTAGCGGCCTGGTGTAACGCCATGATTGACCTGATTGTGCAGAATCCCCTCACCGCCGCCCTGTTTGCCATGGTGGGGCTGGCGGTTGTCTTTGGCGCGGTGCTCGGCTTTGCTGCGGTCAAGTTCAAGGTGGAGGGCAACCCCATCGTCGAACAGATCGACGCCCTGTTGCCGCAAACCCAGTGCGGCCAGTGCGGCTACCCCGGCTGCCGTCCCTACGCCGAGGCCATCGCCAACGGCGACGCCATCAACAAGTGTCCCCCGGGTGGCCAGAACACCATCAGCGCCCTCGCCACCCTGCTGGATGTTCCCGCCCCGGAACTGGACGCCGAACACGGGGAGGCCACCGACGTCAAGAAAGTGGCCTATATCCGCGAGGCCGAGTGCATTGGCTGCACCAAGTGCATCCAGGCCTGCCCGGTGGACGCCATTCTCGGCGCCGCCAAACTGATGCACACCGTGATTGCCAGCGAATGCACCGGTTGCGATTTGTGCGTCGAGCCCTGCCCGGTGGACTGCATCGAGATGCGCCCGCTGCCGCAAACCATCGCCGAGTGGCGCTGGGAGCTGCCCAAACCCCCGGGGGAGCAGGTTCGCGGCCTGAAGTCCGCCGATATTATCGCCACCGACCGCACCGGCTCGGAACAGGGAGATCGCGCCGCATGAGGAAGATCTGGGATTTTCACGGCGGCGTTCACCCCCAGGAAAACAAACGCCAGTCCCTGGCCAGCGGTATCGCCACCCTGCCCCTGCCAGAGGAGCTGACACTGCCCCTCAACCAGCACACCGGCGCCCCTGCCACCCCTGTGGTTGCGGTGGGTGACCAGGTACTCAAGGGCCAGCTGATCGCCGAGCCGGTGGGAATGGTGAGTGCGGCGCTTCACGCCCCCACCTCGGGAGTGGTGACCGCCATCGCGGACCGCCAGGTGCCCCACCCATCGGGGATGAACACCACCTGTATCGTGATCAGGCCCGACGGCCGCGACCAGTGGTGCGACCACCAGGGCCTGGCCGAGCCCTTGGCGGCGAGCGGCGACCAGCTCCTCGCCAGGGTGCGGCAGGCGGGGATCACCGGCCTCGGGGGCGCGAGCTTTCCCACTGCGGTCAAGCTCAGCCCCCGCCAGACCATCACCACCCTGATCATCAATGGCACCGAGTGCGAGCCCTATATCACCGCCGACGATATCCTGATGCGGGAGCGGGCCGAGGAAATCGTCGCCGGCGCCAGCATCATCGCCCGCATTCTGGGCGACCCCCAGACCCTGTTGATCGGCGTCGAGGACAACAAGCCCCAGGCCTTTGAGGCCCTGGAGGCCGCCGCCACCGGCACCGGCATCGAGGTGGTGGAATTTCCCACCAAGTACCCCTCCGGCGGCGAGAAGCAGCTGATCCAGATTCTCACCGGTCGGGAAGTGCTCAGCGG
>CAZWUP010000425.1:0-1854 GCA_964637045.1 uncultured Porticoccaceae bacterium
CTGTTCCGGGGAGCACGTCGGCGCCCTGGCCATGTCCGAGCCCAATGCCGGCTCGGACGTGGTGAGCATGAAGCTGCGGGCGGACAGGAAGGGCGACCGCTACGTGCTCAACGGCAACAAGATGTGGATCACCAACGGCCCCGATGCCCACACCTATGTGATCTACGCCAAGACCGATGTCAATGGGGGCTCAAAAGGCATTACCGCCTTTATCGTGGAGCGGGATTTCCCGGGCTTTACTCGTTCCCAGAAATTGGACAAGTTGGGGATGCGCGGCTCCAACACCTGCGAACTGGTGTTCCAGGACTGCGAAGTGCCCGCCGAGAATGTGCTGGGGGGAGAGGGCAGGGGGGTGTCCGTGCTGATGTCCGGCCTCGATTTTGAACGCACCGTGCTCTCCGGCGGGCCGGTGGGCATCATGCAGAGCTGTCTCGATGTGGTGCTGCCCTATATTCACGATCGCAAGCAGTTTGGCCAGGCCATCGGTGAGTTCCAGCTGGTGCAGGGCAAGGTTGCTGACATGTATGCCGGCCTCAACGCCAGCCGCGCCTACCTCTATGCGGTGGCGGCGGCCTGCGACCGGGGGGAGGAGTCCCGCAAGGACGCCGCGGCGGTGATCCTCTACACCGCGGAGCTGGCCACCAAAATGGCCCTGGACGCGATCCAGCTGTTGGGGGGCAACGGCTATATCAACGACTTTCCCACCGGCCGCCTGTTGCGGGATGCCAAACTCTACGAGATCGGCGCCGGCACCTCGGAAATCCGCCGCATGCTGATTGGTCGCGAACTCTTTGGCGAGACCGCCTGATGGCCGTCCACCCACCCACCGGAGCACAGCGATGGCGATTCTGAAATCCCTGCTCAACCCCCGCTCGGCCGAGTTCGAGGCCAATGGGGCCCACATGGCGGCACTGGTGGCGGATCTGCGGGACAAGGTCGCCGCCATTTCCCAGGGCGGTGGCCCCGAGGCCTGTGAGCGCCACACCGCCCGGGGCAAGCTGTTGCCCAGGGAGCGGGTCAATGCGGTGCTGGATCCGGGGTCGCCCTTTCTCGAGCTGTCCCAGCTGGCGGCCATGGAGGTCTACGACGACCATGTCCCCGCCGCCGGGATCATTACCGGCATTGGCCGGGTCAGCGGCCAGGAGTGCATGATCGTCGCCAACGACGCCACCGTGAAGGGCGGCAGTTACTACCCGCTGACGGTAAAAAAGCACCTGCGGGCCCAGCGCATTGCCGAGGAAAATCACCTCCCCTGTATCTACCTGGTGGACTCCGGCGGCGCCAATTTGCCCCGCCAGGACGAGGTGTTCCCGGACCGGGAGCATTTTGGCCGGATCTTTTTCAACCAGGCCAACATGTCCGCCCGCAATATTCCCCAGATTGCGGTGGTGATGGGCTCCTGCACCGCCGGCGGGGCCTATGTGCCCGCCATGGCGGATGAGGCGATCATCGTCCGCAACCAGGGCACCATCTTTCTCGGCGGTCCGCCCCTGGTGAAGGCCGCCACCGGTGAAGTGGTCAGCGCCGAGGAACTGGGAGGCGCGGATATTCACTGTCGCCACTCGGGGGTGGCGGACCACTATGCCCTCAATGACCACCATGCGCTGGTGCTGGCGCGGCGCGCGGTGGCCAACCTCAACCGCCGCAAGCCGGTGTCGGTGGTTGTGGGCAAGGGTGCCGCGCCCCGTTACGACGGTCGCGAGCTGTATGGGGTGATCCCCAGGGATGCCAAGCAGTCCTATGATGTCCGCGAAGTGCTCGCCAGGGTTGTCGACGACTCCGAATTCGACGAGTTTAAGGCCCTCTATGGCACTAGCCTGGTCTGTGGTTTCGCCCATATTTGCGGCTATCCTG
>CAZWUP010000426.1:0-1845 GCA_964637045.1 uncultured Porticoccaceae bacterium
AGCATGACCTGGCAGGAACAGGCCCGCGCCTGGAATCTGCACGCGGTGGCGGCGTGCCCCATCAAACGCAAGGATGGCATCTGGGGCAATATTTCCTTCTATGCCAAAGAGCCAGGCTACTTCACCCCCCAGCTGATGAACCTGCTTGAGGAGTTGACCAACGACCTGGCCTACAGCCTCGACATGCTGGACAGCGAGCGCCGCCGGACCGAGGCCGAAAGCCAGCTCCTGCTCAATGCCAGGGTGATCGAATCCAGCCACGAGGGCCTGTTTATCACCGACAGCGACAACCGCATCACCATGGCCAACAAGGCCTTTTGTGAGATCACCGGCTACAGCGCCAGCGAACTGATCGGCAGACAGCCGAATCTGCTGAAGTCCGGCCAACAGGACGAGGCCTTTTACCAGAAGCTGTGGCAGGAATTGCTCACCCATGCCCGCTGGGAGGGAGAGATCTGGGACCGCCGCAAGAATGGAGAGATATTCCCCGCCTGGCTCGCCATTACCCGGGTTCACGACAGCGTCCAGGATTCCTACCGCCATATCGCCATCTATCGGGACATCTCCGAGCAAAAAGCCTACCAGAACCGCATTGAGCATGTTGCCAGCCACGACCCCCTCACCGACCTGCCCAACCGGGTGCTGCTGGACGACCGCATCACCGTCGCCATCGCCCGGGCGCAACGCAGTGACAGCCAGCTGGTGCTGCTATTTGTCGACCTCGACAGGTTCAAGTTGATCAACGACACCCTGGGCCACGATATCGGCGATCAGTTGCTGAAGGAAATTGCCCACCGCATCGTCGCCTGCCTGCGTCAGTCGGACACCGCCAGCCGGGTGGGGGGCGACGAATTTGTGGTGCTGTTGAGCGAGATCGCCAGCGCCGGGGATGCTGCCACCGTGGCGGAAAAGCTGATTCACGACCTCTCCCGCCCCTGCCGGATTGCCGGCCACGAACTGGTGGTCACCGCCAGTATCGGCATCGCCACTTACCCCCAGGACGGCGATGACGCAGCCGGCCTGACCCGGATTGCCGACGTGGCCATGATGGCGGCCAAGCAGGCCGGCCACAATCGCTATCGCTTCTATCTGGGGGAAATGGGGGCCAACGCCGGCGAGTATCTGTACCTGCAAAACCAGCTGCGGGGGGCGATAGCGCGCAACGAGCTTTTTGTCGCCTATCAACCCCAGATCGCGCTGCACAGCGGCAGGATGATAGGCATGGAAGCCCTGCTGCGCTGGCGACACCCGGAATTTGGCCTGGTGTCGCCGGGGCGCTTTATCCCCATCGCCGAGGACAGCGGGCAGATCGTCGAAATCGGCGCCTGGGTGATGGCCGAGGCCTGCCGCCAGGCTCAATCCTGGCGGGCAAGCGGCCTCCTCGCAGTGCCTGTTTCAGTCAATGTCTCGGCGTTGCAGTTCCGTCAGGAAACCTTTGTCGATACGGTGACCGAGACCCTTGCCGACAGCGGCCTGCCCGCGGCATTGCTCGAACTTGAAGTGACGGAAAGCCTGTTGATGACCAACCGCGATCAGGCCCAGGACAAGCTCGACCAGCTCCACCAACTGGGGGTGGGCCTGGCCATCGACGACTTCGGCACCGGCTATTCCAGCCTCTCCTATCTGCGACAGTTTCCCGCCCAGCGGCTGAAAATCGACCAGTCGTTTATTCGCGACCTGCCCCACAACCCGGATGCCGCAACCATTGCCCGGGCCATTGTCAGCCTGGGCCGCAGCATGGGTATGAGCACCATCGCCGAGGGGGTGGAAACCGAGGAGCAGGCGGAATTCCTGCGCAGTATCTGGTGTGAGGAGGCCCAGGGCTATCTCTACGCCAAGCCCATG
>CAZWUP010000427.1:0-1820 GCA_964637045.1 uncultured Porticoccaceae bacterium
TGCTGGCCATTGTGCTGGTGGTGCGCGCCTACCGCCGACCCCGCAGTGCCACTCCGGACCTCAGCGAGGCGGAGCGGCGGCGGCTGCAGCAGCTGCTGACAGAGCGGGAAGATGGCGGGAGCGGCAACCCATGATGTGGTCAGTTTTTGCCGTTTTCACAGTTGTCGCCGTCGCCTTTGTCCTGTGGCGCCTGTGGTTTGTCGCCGCGGACCCGGGGGCCGAGGGGGCGGAAGATGACCTGGCGGCCAATCGCGAGCTGTTTCTTGCCAAGCTCGCCCAGTTGCGCAGCCAACTGGATGCGGGGGAGATCTCCGCCCAGCAGCACGCCGACCTGGAGGTGGAGTTTCAGCGCCAGTTCCTCGCCGACAACACCGGGCGCCGGGTGGTGGGGGCCGCTGGCGGGCGGGGCCGCTACCTGGTGCTCGGCGGGGCCCTGCTGGTGCCCTTGCTGGCCCTGGCCCTGTACTGGCAGCTGGGGGCCTCCCAGGAGCTCAGGTTGCGCCAGCTGTTGGACCAGCGGGCCAGCCTGATGATGGCGGGAGACACGGAGTCGTCGGCGCTGGCCAGACTCACCGGCGAGGTCATCGACGCCCTCGAGGTGATGGCGGCCAGGCAGCGGGACAACCCGCTGCCGCCGGTGCTGCTGGCCCGGCTCTACGCCGACCAGGGGGTCTACCCGCTGGCCGCAAGCCAGTATCAGCGGGCCGTGGAGCTGCTGCCGGAGGACGGTGACCTGAAGGCGGAGTACGCCCAGGTCCAGTTTTTTGCCGCCGGCAATCAGGTTACCCCGGAGCTGAGCCAGCTGGTGTACCTGGCCCTGGCCCAGTCCCCGGACAATCAGACGGCCCTGGGCCTGGCGGGAATCGCCAGCTTCCACAAGAGCGACTACCGGCAGGCCATCGAGTACTGGAACAGGGCCCTGGACCTGCTGCCCCCGGACTCCCCGTCCCGCACCGCCCTGGTGTCGGGCATCGCCGCGGCCCGGGAGCGCCTCGGCCCCGAGCCAGAGGCGGCGGGGGACAGCGAACTGGTGTCCCTGAGCCTGACCGTCAGCGCTGCTCCGGGTATCCAGGTGGCCCCGGAAACCACGGTATTTATCTACGCCAGGGCCTGGCAGGGGGCGCCCATGCCCCTGGCCATCCGCCGCCTGACGGTGGCGGATCTGCCCGCCACCCTGGTGTTGGATGAGTCCATGGCCATGAGCCCGGAGATGTCACTGACCTCGGTTGAGCAGGTGGAGCTGGTGGCCAGGATTTCCCTGGCGGGCACCCCGACCCCGGCCCCCGGGGACTTCGAGGGCACCCTGGGTCCCATTGCCGTGGACAGCCAGGTGGCGCCCCTGGTGTTGGAGATCGACAGAGAGTTGCCCTGACGCCAGCCGGGGCCCGTCCGGGTAATTTGCTATCCCCGCTTGTGGCCGAGGCCACAGAGTGTAAAATTCGCCGTTTGGTGACCAACAGGGATGCCCCCGGTCCAAACTCGAGTCTGCTATGCGCCTGAAGAGCATCAAACTGGCGGGATTCAAATCCTTCGTCGACCCGACCACCGTGCACTTTCCCGGCAATCTCTGTGCCGTGGTGGGACCCAACGGCTGCGGCAAGTCCAATGTCATCGACGCGGTGCGCTGGGTGATGGGGGAGAGCTCGGCGAAAAACCTTCGCGGCGAGTCCATGACGGATGTCATCTTCAACGGCTCCGGGGGGCGCAAGCCGGTGGGCCAGGCTTCCATCGAGCTGGTGTTCGACAACACCGACAGCACCCTCGGCGGAGAGTACGCCAGCTACGCCGAAATCTCCATCCGCCGCAAGGTGACCCGGGAT
>CAZWUP010000428.1:0-1784 GCA_964637045.1 uncultured Porticoccaceae bacterium
GGAACTGCGCTTTTTCGCCGGGCCGTCCCTGCCCGTCATGCATTTTCCCGATTGGGAAACCCTGCCCTACGACGTGTTCTCGCCCCACCAGGACATCGTTTCCGAACGCCTGTACACCCTGTCGCGCCTGCCCACCACCAAGAGGGGTATCCTGGTGGTGCCGGTGACCACGCTGCTCCACCGGCTGCCGCCCCCCACCTATGTCCACGGCAACAGCTTTGCCTACCGCGGCGGCGAGCATCTGGATCCCGGCGCCCTGCGCCGGCAGCTGGACAGCGCCGGCTACCGGGCGGTGGATACCGTCTACGAGCACGGGGAATACGCAGTGCGGGGCGGCATTATCGACATCTTCCCCATGGGCAGCGACCTGCCCCTGCGCATCGACCTGTTTGACGACGAGATCGAATCCCTGCGCACCTTCGACCCGGACACCCAGCTCAGCCTGAGCAAGCAGGACGAAGTCCGCCTGCTGCCGGCCCGGGAGTTTCCCCTCGACAAGGCCGGCATCAAGACCTTTCTCGACAATTGGCACCTCAGCTTTGACGTGGACCCCCGCCACTGCAGCGTCTACCAGGACATCAAGAGCGGCCGTCCCGCCCAGGGGGTGGAATACTATCTGCCGCTGTTTTTTGCCACCACCGCCACCCTCTTCGACTACCTGCCGGGGGAGACTCTGGTGTTCACCTGCGGCGAGCTGCCCCAGGCAGTGGAACAGTTCTGGGTGGAGGCCAGCGAGCGCCATCGCGAATACGGCGTGGACAAGCACCGGCCGCTGCTGCCGCCGGTGCGCCTGTTCCTCACCGCCGGCGACCTGTTCAGCCGCATCGCCGCCCACGGCCGCACCGAGGTCAGTGCCGACCCCGCTCCCGCCAAGGCCCACCACCACAACTTCGCCACCGCGCCGGCGGCGGATGTCGGCGTCGACAGCAGGGCCGCCAGCCCCCTCCGCCAGCTGGAGGAGGTGCTCTCCGCCAACCCCCACCGCACCCTGTTCTGCGCCGAGTCCGCCGGGCGCCGGGACGCCCTGCTGGAGCTCCTGGGCCGCTCCGGCCTGAAGCCAGAGGACTGCGCCAGCTGGCGGGACTTTGTCGCCGGCGACAGCCCGCTGGCCATCACGACCTTTGCCCTGGAGCGGGGCCTGACCCTGGCGGAGCCCCCCCTGCGGGTGGTCACCGAGGCCCAGCTGTTCGGCCAGCAGGTGATGCAGCGGCGGCGGCGCACCCGGGGCAAGGACACTGCTGAATTTCTGATCCGCAACCTCACCGAGCTGAAAATCGGCGCCCCGGTGGTCCACCTCGACCACGGGGTGGGCCGCTACCTCGGCCTCCAGACCCTGGCGGTGGATGGCGACAGCCAGGAATTCCTCACCCTGGGCTACGCCGACGAGGCCAAGCTCTATGTGCCGGTGACCAGCCTCAACCTGATCAGTCGCTACAGCGGTGGCGACGAGGATCTGGCGCCCCTCCACCGGCTGGGCAATGAGCAGTGGCAGAGGGCCAAGGCCAAAGCCGCCGAGCAGATCCGCGACACCGCCGCCGAACTGCTGGATATCTATGCCGCCCGGGCCGCCCGCAGCGGCCTCACCTGCAGCGATCCCGGCGCCGACTATCTGCGCTTCAGCGCCGAGTTTCCCTTCGAGGAGACTCCCGACCAGCTGGACGCCATCGAGGCGGTGTACAGGGACATGCTCTCCCCCCGGCCCATGGACCGCCTGGTGTGCGGCGACGTGGGTTTCGGCAAGACCGAGGTGGCCATGCGCGCCGCCTTTATCGCCGTTGCCAACA
>CAZWUP010000429.1:0-1778 GCA_964637045.1 uncultured Porticoccaceae bacterium
CGCCGAGGGGGTGGAAACCGAGGAGCAGGCGGAATTCCTGCGCAGTATCTGGTGCGAGGAGGGCCAGGGCTATCTCTACGCCAAGCCCATGGCCCGGGACGACTTCGAGGCCTGGCTGGCAGCCCGATCGGCAGATACCATTGACAGCTCTTCACATTGAAGAACCATCAGGATAAGTCCATGGCAAAGCGAAAACCTGCACAGACAGCTATCGCCAAGGTGGCCACCGGCTTCAAGGGCTTTGACACCATGACCGGCGGCGGCCTGCCGCAAAACCGCATCTCTGTGCTCGCCGGTGGCGCGGGTAGCGGCAAGACCCTGTTTGCTATGCAGGCCCTGGTTCACCGGATCAAATCCGCGGGCAGCACGGGAATTTTTGTCTCCTTCGAGGAAATCCCCGCCAGTATCCTGGACAACTTTGCCAGCTTCCACTGGGACCTGGCGGACCTGGTGGCCAACGGCCAGTTACTGATGGTGGACGGGCGCTGGGATGCGGAGACGGTCCTCAGCGGCAACTTCGACATCTCCGGCCTGTTGGCGGCAGTGGAAAGCGCTGCCAGGGCGAAAAATGCCGGGTTTCTGGTGCTCGACGGCATCGACGCCCTGCTCACCATGCTGCCCCAGGCCAACGACCCCAGACGCGAATTGGTTCGCCTCCAGGCCTGGACCGAGCGCCTCGGCTTGACCACCCTGGTCTCGGTGAAATCATCCGGCAATCCCCAATCCCACAGGCCCGGCAACGATTTCGAGGATCTCGCCATGTATATGGCGGACTGTGTGGTGATCCTGGAGCGCTCTGCCACTGACAATATTTCCAGCCGCAACCTGTTTATCCAAAAATACCGGGGCTCCAACCACGCCCAGAACAAGGTGCCCTATGTGATTGGCCCGCGGGGTATAGAGGTTGAGCCGGTGGAACCACGTTCCGGTGGCTTCGAGGTGTTTACCGACCGGGTTGCCACCGGCATCGATGAGCTGGACACCATGTTGCGCGGCGGCTTCTATCGCGGCAGCACCACCCTGATATCCGGTTCCCCCGGCACCGCAAAAACCACCCTGGCCGCCACCTTCGCCGAAGCCTCCTGCCTCGCCGGCGAGCGCGGCCTGTATATCTGCTTCGACGAAGCGCCAGAGGAAATTGTCCGCAATGTGGCCTCGGTGGGCATTGACCTGGGCCGCCATATCAACAGCGGCAAGCTCCACATGGAGGGCTTTGTCGCCCGCTCCTCCAGCGCCGACCTGCTCACCAGCCAGCTGCTGAACCTGCTGGCCAGCCAGCAACCCGGGTTTCTGGTGCTCGACCCGGTATCGGCGTTCAACCTGTCCGGGGGCGACAACCTCAGCTATAACGCCGTGCGCCTGATTGTCCAGCACTGCAAGCAGGCCGGGGTCACCATTGTTCTCACCAGCCTGCTGGATCAAGCCTCAGGCAATACCGAAATGTCCAAGGCCCATGTCTCCACCCTGTGCGACAACTGGCTGCACCTGTCCTACGTGATCAATGGCGGTGAGCGCAACCGCGCCCTGACCATCGTAAAGTCCCGGGGTACGGGCCATTCCAATCAGGTGCGGGAAGTGATTATCGACAGCAGCGGCGTCAGCCTGAAGCCCGTCTACACCGAGCAGGGGGAGGTGCTGATGGGCTCATTGCGCTGGCAGCGGGAAGAGCAGGGCCGCCGGCAGCGGGAGGCGGACAAGCAGGCCGCCGAACGCCGCTACCGGGATGCCCTGCGGGCGACGGACGACATCGCCCAGCGCATCGAGCTGCTGCAGCGGGA
>CAZWUP010000430.1:0-1758 GCA_964637045.1 uncultured Porticoccaceae bacterium
AGCCGCGTCTACAGCAACGACCTCAGCAACCAGTTCCCGGCCCGAGCCCATGCGGCGCCCACCGAGAAACCCAGCGGCAATTACCTGGTCAGTGTCAGGGCGCCCCTGAACAACAAGCGCGGCGCCGCCGACCTGTGCCGCAAGTTTCCCACCGGGGGCGGCCGCGAAGCGGCGGCGGGGATCAATGACCTGCCGGCGGCGATGCTCGATACCTTTATCGAGGCCTTTACCGCCCAGTTCAGCTGAGTCCTTTCAACACCCAATCGGGAGGGGCGGGTCTTGGTGGGGCGCTGAGCGGGGGAAAATTGTGTTATAAACACCCTCTCCCACAACACTTGGAAACTCTTCATGTCTTTTTCCCTGCACCAGGCCATTCTCCCCACCTACCTGCAAATTCTGGGCGCTGTCAGCGGCCTGGTGGACAAGGCCGAAGCCCACTGTGCCGCCGCCGGACAAGCGCCGGCGGACCTGATTCAGGCCCGCCTCGCCGAGGATATGCAGCCTTTCAGCTACCAGATCAACGCCGTCGCCCACCACTCCATGGGGGCCATCGACGGGGTATTCAACGGTGTCTTTTCGCCGCCCTCGGCGCCTCTGGCGGAGGACTTTGCCGGGCTCCGCAGCCGCATTGGTGAGGCCATCGCCTATGTCCAGGGGGTGGACCCGGCCGCTGTCGACGCCGTGCTCGGGCAACCCATGCGCTTTGAAATGGGCAAGTTCCGCCTGGATTTCACTGCAGAGAATTTCCTCCTGTCCTTTTCTCAACCCAACTTCTATTTCCACGCCACCACGGCCTACGACATCCTGCGCTGGCAGGGGCTGGCGGTTGGCAAGCAGGATTTTCTTGGCCACATCCGTCATCTGGGGTAACAGCCTGCGGGACCACAGTTTGCTCTCGAACCACATTTTGCTAGAGTACAAGGCGCCCCCGCCTGTGACAGGCACCTCGACTGGGAGTTGCTATCCGCCCCGAAGGCCTCTCGTTTATCGTCCCTTGCACTTGGTGACCGGGCCGGTGGCCAGGGAGGGGTTTGCGAGACTTCGCGGCCGAGGATCGAGGTTTCCAGCAGCGGGCACCAACTCAACAACCCCAGCCGGGACCAACTCCCGACCCCAAGGACGTCATCTATGGCCATGCACCACCACGCCGAGCAAACCCCCGCCAAACACGCCATTATCATGGAGCAGAGCGGCTCCTCACTAACCTTTGGCGAGCTGGACAACAGGTCCCGTCAAATCGCCAGATTGCTGCGCAGCCACCTCGCCCCAGGGGACAGGTTTGGCCTGCTGATGGAAAACTGCCCCGCCTATTTCGAGATCAGCTGGGCCGCGCGCCGCGCAGGGCTGCGCTGGGTGCCCATCAACTGGCACCTGCGGGCGGAGGAAGTGAGCTATGTGGCGGGGAACAGCGACTGCAAGGTGCTTATCGCGTCCCCCAAACTCGCCGCTGTGGCCCGCCAAACGGCGGCCTCCACCCCCGCCATCGTCGCCTGCTACTCCAGCGGCGAGGGCTTCGACCAGTTCACCCCGCTGGCGCAGGCACTGACGGACGACCTTGGGGATTACGGCGCAGAGCGGGAAGGCATTTTCATGTTTTACTCCTCGGGCACCACAGGCCACCCCAAGGGCATTCTCCGCCCCCTGCCGGACGCCCCCTTCGGCACACCGGCCGCCGTGGAGCAGATCATGCACAGCCACTACGGTTTCGATCACGACACAGTTTTTTACGCCCCCGGCCCCCTCTACCACGCCGCCCCC
>CAZWUP010000431.1:0-1738 GCA_964637045.1 uncultured Porticoccaceae bacterium
ATGAAGGAATCGATGATGTAGGCCTGGCCCAGGTTGGGCCCCACGTTGGTGAGTTGGCTCAGGGCCACCCCCGCGACGCCGGCGATGCCGGAGCCCAGCCCGAAGGTCATGGCATCGATCCAGCCGGTGCGTACACCCATGGAGCTGGCCATCTTGCGGTTCATGGTCACTGCCCGCATCTGCAGGCCGAAGCTGGTCTTTTTCATCAGGGCAACCAGCGCCAGCAGCACCAGGAAGCTGAAAACTATGATGTACAACCGGTTGAAGGTGAGGGACAGCATGCCGTTCACCGCCCAGGAACCACTCATCCACTCCGGGGTGATCACGCTGCGGTTGAGGGGGGAGTAGATGGTGCGTACCAGCTGCTGCAGCACCAGGCTGAGGCCAAAGGTGGCGAGCAGGGTTTCCAGGGGGCGGCCGTAGAGGTGGCGGATGATCAAGCGCTCCACCAGCACCCCTGTGAGGCCGGACACCAGGAAGGCCACCGGAATGGCCACCAGGATGGACATGCCGATCATATTGGGCATCAGCAGCTGGACGGTGTAGGTGGCGTAGGCGCCGATCATGATCATCTCGCCGTGGGCCATATTGATCACCCCCATCACCCCGAAGGTGATGGCCAGGCCCACCGCGGTAAGCAGCAGCACCGAGCCCAGGCTGACGCCAAAAAACAGGTTCTGCACCAGGGTGTAGAAGGACTGACGGCCGTTGAGGCTGTCCAGCGCTTGCTCGGCGGCGGCAACCAGGTCCGAATCCTGCTCCAGGTAGTTGCCGTCACGGTCCTTGAGGGTATATCTGGATACCAGATTGATGGCATTGGTATCCGTCGCCTCGGCGAGCACCCCCAGGGCGGCGATGATTTCCTGCTTGTCCGCGCCCCGGTCCGCCAGCAGGGTGGCGGCGCGGGCCACTTCCAGCACTTCGCGGACACTGGCGACGGCCTCCACCTTCAGAGCCTGATCGATCAGCGGCAACAGGTCGGTGGACGGGCTGTTGACCATATCCCGCGCCGCCTGAATCCGCAGCGAGGGCTCCTCGGCCCGCAATTTGAAGCCTGCAATCAGCTGTGACAGATCGCGGCGCAGGGAATTGTTGATGGTGATTTTCTTGACCTTGCGCTTGCCGTACTCCCCCAGGGATTCACCGCTGAAGACGTCGCTCAGCACAAAGCCTTCGGGACTGCTGGCGGCATAGCCAACCCGCTTGTCCGCCTTGATGTAGTAGAGATTGCCGTCGTAGATGGCCTGGAGAATATCCAGGGCCTGATCCGACTCAGTGGCGGCGATTTGCGCCATCAGCTCCGCCTTTTGCGAGAAGCTCGCCTTGGGCAGGGCCGTAAAAATTTCTGCGATGGAATCCTCTGCCTGCAACGGAGCTGCACAGAGTCCGGCGAACAGCGTCACCACTAGCCATTTCAGCATGGTCATAGCCTTTCTCAGGAGTTAATCCAGGTCTTAAGTACCCGGGCCCACAAGGGGCCCGGGAGGACTGACTGCAAACGAATGGCGCATACTTAGGTTTTCGTACTCGCAACCCGGCCGGCTCCCTGGGAGGGGTTTTCGAGACACGCCGTAAACCCATCCCTGGGGGCTCGACGGCGGCGTCCCTGCCGCCGACGGTCTCGAAAACCCCTCCCAGGGCCCCGACCTACCAGCGGAGCTGGCTTCGGTAAACACCATTCAAATCAGAGACCCGTTATTCGTAGTTCTGACCTGAACACTTGCCGGTCTTGACGTTG
>CAZWUP010000432.1:0-1736 GCA_964637045.1 uncultured Porticoccaceae bacterium
CGGCACATCCAGCCCCTCGGCAAGGGCCTGCTGCCGGTGACGAGCTTTCCCCACGCCCTGGGCCTGGGGGTGGTGTGGGGCTGGTTGCCCTGTGGCCTGGTGTACACCGCCCTGGCCTATGCCGCCACGGCGGGCAGTGCGGGGGAGGGGGCGCTGCTGATGGCCGCCTTTGGCCTGGGTACGGCGCCGGCGATGGTTGCCGGGGGCGTATTTTCCGGCACCCTCAAACGGGTGCTCCAGGCCCGGCCGCTGCGGATGGCGATGGCGGCAATGATGATCGGTTTTGGGGTCTGGACCCTGGTCGGTGGCATCTCCCACCGCCACGCCGACCCGGCCGCGGGGGCCGCCATGGAGAGCCACCACCACGGCCACTGAAGACTCTTCCCCGAGGGGGAAATACGGCGGTTGACATCCATCACCCGGTGGAGTCGACTAATTGACAAGGTGGGTAAAATCACTATAAATCGAGGGTAAAAATAATGTTTGGTCATATGTTTGGCGTGCTAGTGAACCCGGTGTCGGAGTGGGCGAAAATCGCCGCGCTCCCGGACAAGGAAATCAAGAAGCTGTTGCTCTACCCCATCCTCATGGCCCTGTTGCCGGCCATCGCCTTCTACCTGGGGACCACGATAACCGGCTGGGCGGTGCTGGGTAACGACATCACCCGGATGACCCACGACAGCGCCATTCCCCTGTCGGTGCTGTTCTATGGGGCGGTGATGGGGGCCATTATCTTTATCGGCTGGATGATCCACTGGATGTCGGCCACCTACAATGCCAGCTCCTTCCCCATCAAGGGCGTCGTGCTTATGGGCTACGCCTGCACACCCATCTTTCTGGCGGGGGCCTTTGCCGTGTATCCGGTGTGGTGGCTGGATATCCTGCTGGCCACCGCCGCCTGCGGCTATGCCATCCGCCTGGTGTACCTGGGGGTGCCCGCGATGATGAAGGTGCCGGAGGAGCGGGGCTTTCTCTACGCCAGCGCCGTGTTTCTGGTGGCTCTGGTGTATATGGTGGTAGTGCTGGTGGCCACGGTGATCCTGTGGGAGTATGTGGCCACGCCGGTATTCACCGACTGAAGACTCAATTCACCCATGACCGGGCCGGCGCCCGGTCTGCTGCCTGGGGCCTGCTATGCGCATACTGCACACCATGATCCGGGTCGGTGACCTGGACAAGTCCATTGCCTTTTACCAGCGTGTGCTGGGGATGTCCCTGCTGCGCAAGAGGGACTACCCCGGGGGCCGTTTTACCCTGGCGTTCCTCGGTTATGGCGAAGGGTCCGACGGCGCCACCCTGGAATTGACCCACAACTGGGACACCGACCACTATGACCTGGGCAACGGCTACGGCCACATCGCCATCGGCGTGGAGGATATTTATGCTACCTGCGAGCGCATCCGCGAGGCTGGGGGTGTGGTGGTGCGGGAGCCCGGACCCATGAAGCACGGCACCACGGTGATCGCCTTCGTCACGGACCCGGACGGTTACAAGATTGAATTGATCCAGGGCCAAATGGCACTGAAATAAGCCCAACTGCGATGTAAGGTCGAAGCCCCGGGATGGCTTTTCGAGACCGTATGCAGCAGGGACGCTGCATACGAGCCTACAGGGATGTATTCACGGCGTGTCTCGAAAAGCCATCCCGGGGCTGCGGCCGGGCTACGAAGCACCATAAAGCCCTTACACATAAGTCAGATTCAAGGGCTACACGGCGGTGGCGGCCGAGGGCAGAG
>CAZWUP010000433.1:0-1729 GCA_964637045.1 uncultured Porticoccaceae bacterium
GGAGCGGACATCGAGGCGCACACCGCCGATCTCCGTCTTGTGGGGCAACAGGGGGGATTGCACCTTCATGGCCAGCGGATAGCCGATGGCGTCGGCGGCCTCGACGGCGCTCGCCTCGCTGGTGGCGAGGATCTCCCGGGGTCCAGCAAGTCCCTGGCGGGCCAGGATGCGCTTCACCTCGTACTCGCAAAGCAGATCATCACCATTTGAAATGACAGAGGACACCAACTCATCAACAGGCCTGGAGGGAGACCGTTCCCCATACCCGGCGGGGGCGGGGGCCGCCAGCTTCAAGAGCGCCGAGCAGGTACCCGGGAGATTGGTGGTGGCGGCCACCCCAGCGGCGGTAAGGGTGCTGATGGCAAGCTCTGTTGGAATAGAAAAACTATAAAAAATAAAAGGCTTGCGGGCACTTTCGATAATCTTTCTCAAGTGACTTTTATCGAACAGAAAGTGCTTGATGGTGAGGGACGTCACAAGCAGCACCGCGTCCACCTCGTCGCAGTCGCACAGCAGGTCGACGATCCGCAGCATGCCCCCGGTGCGCAGGGCCTGGGCGGTGACATCGATGGGATTGGCGGCAGCCCCGTAGGAGGGGATATGGGCGCGGATGGCCTGTTGCAGGCCCTCCGACAGCACCGGCACAGCGCCCCCCAGGCGCTCGACGGTGTCCCCCGCCCAGGCGGCCGCGCCGCCGGAGGCGCTCACCACCGCCACCCGCTTGCCGGCGGGCAGCGGGCCCGTGACCAGCAGGCAGCACATCGCCAGGGCCTCCTCCAGATCCAGGGCCTGGAACACCCCGCAGCGCTCGAACAGGGCCCCGTAGGCCTGGCTCCACCCCGCCAGGGCGGCGGTGTGGGAGGCGGCCGCTCGCTGGCCGGCGGCGGACTGTCCGATCTTGATGGCGACGATGTGCTTGCCGAGTTGACGTCCCTTGAGGGCAGAGGCCATGAACCGGTCGGGGTCGCGCAGGGTCTCGATGTAGAGGAAGATCACCCGGGTGTGGGGATCGGCCACCATGTACTCCACCAGCTCCGCCATATCCACGTCCGCCTCGTTGCCGGAGGTGACCACGTAGCTGAAGTCGAGGCCGGCACGGCGGCCCTGCTGGAACAGGGCGTAACCCACCCCGCCGCTTTGGGCGACGATGCCCACCCGCCGGTCGCTCAACCTGGGCGAGCGGTCCGGCGGGTCCGCCAGGGTGGGGCTGAAGGTGGCCGCCAGATTGGCCATGGCGTTATAGTAGCCCTCCGCATTGGGTCCGGAAATTCTCATACCGGTGCGGGACGCCAACTCGGAAATGGCCTCCTGGGCGCGACCGGCGTCACCCCCCTCCTCGGCAAACCCGGAACTGATCACTACCGCGTGGCGCACCCCGGCGGCGGCGCAGTCCTCCAGGGCCGCCAGCACAGTGGCGGCGGGGATCGCCACCAGGGCCACATCCACGGGTTTGCCCAGGTGCGCCGTGGCCGCGCCGATATGGGCAAAGCAGGGCAGGCCCTGGATCTCCCGGTGGCTGGGGTTGATGGGCAGGATGGCGCCGCCGAAGCCGTTGTTCACCAGGAAGGCCAGCAACCGGCCGCGGATCTTGGTGAGGTCCGGGGAGGCACCGATCACCGCCACCGATTGCGGCCACAGCAAGGGGTGCAGGGGGTGGTCACTGGCCCCGCCGCCCGGGTCGGAAAGGGAATTCGTCATAGGGGTCGTCTCGAACAGCGTCACAGCCGCG
>CAZWUP010000434.1:0-1720 GCA_964637045.1 uncultured Porticoccaceae bacterium
ATTGCCGCTTTCTTGGCAGTTGGCAGTTGGCAGTTGGCAGTTGGCAGTTGGCAGTGCAGTATTACCCGGTCCGCAGTCACGACAAAACAGACAGGAGAAATCCATTTGATGATCCGCTTGCTCATATTGCTGTCGCTGCTGCTGAGTGCCTGTGGCGGCGGCCTCGACCATCAGCCCGTGGCACAGGGCAGCACGGTGCTTGCGTTTGGCGACAGTATCACCTGGGGCACTGGGGCTGGCCGGGGCCAGGACTACCCGGGCCAGCTGGCGGCGGCCACCGGCTGGCGGGTGGTGAATGGGGGCCTTCCGGGGGACACCGCCGCGGCGGCCACCGGCCGCATCGCCCAGCTCCTGGCGGAGCACGACCCCGCCCTGGTGATTGTGGAGCTGGGGGGCAATGATTTTCTAGTCCGCCGCAGCCCCCCGCAGGTCAAGGAAGATCTGCGCGCCATCATCCACAGCATCCGTCGCCACGGCAGCCAGGTGGTGCTGGTGGCGGTGCCTGCCTTTTCCGTGTTCCGCGCCACCCTGGGCAGCCTCGCCGATGCCGCCATCTACAGCGAGCTTGGCGACGAGGAGGGGGTGCTGGTGATCGACGGCTTACTCGCCGATATTCTCTCCGCCGACCAACTCCGCGCCGACCCCATTCACCCCAATGCCGCGGGTTATCGTCAGCTTGCCGCCGGCATCGCCGAGGCCCTCGCGGATGCGGGGTTGGCCGGTTATTGACGAAGGCCCATGATCCCGGTCATGGGCAGCCAACTGGGGGGACGATAAATATTTCCCCGGCCAGCCACTTGCCGGTAAAATTCCGCCCCTGATCACATCCACCGGAGCAAGGGCAGAATGGGCAGAGCGTACCAGAACCGCAAAGAATCAATGGCCAAAACCTCGGACATGAAGGCCAAGGTCTACAGCCGCTACGGGCGGGAAATCTATGTCTGCGCCAAGGCCGGGGGCAGCGACCCGGCGGGCAATCTGGCACTGCGCGGTCTTATCGACCGGGCCAAGAAAGACCAGGTCCCCAGCCATGTTATCGAAAAGGCCCTGGCCAAGGCCAAGGGCGGCACCGGTGAGGATTTCGCCCTCGCCCGCTACGAGGGCTTTGGTCCCGCCGGCAGCAAGGTGATCGTGGATTGCCTCACCGACAACCCCACCCGCACCTTCAACGATGTCCGCCTGTGTTTCACCAAGGCCAAGTGCAAGATCGGCACCCAGGGCAGCGTCAGCCATATGTTTGACCACGCCGGCATCCTGGCCTTCAGGGGTGAGGACGAGGACGCCGTGCTCGAAGCTCTGATGGCTGACGATGTGGAGGTGATCGACATCGAGAGTGAGGGAGGGATGATCACCGTCTTTATCGCCCAGTCCGACTACTTCAAGGCCAAGCAGGCCCTGACCGGCGCCTTTGGCGAGCTGGACTTCGAGGTCGACCAGATTCAGTTCCTGCCCAGGGAAACACTCCAGCTGACGGGTGAGGAGGATATCGCCATGTTTCACAAATTGCTGGATACCCTGAACGACCTGGACGACGTCCAGAACATCTACCACGATGTGGAGTTCCCGGAGGATTGACAGGCTGGGTCGGGCAGTGATGTGAACGACTCTGACCCGAATGGCACTTACTTACACATAAGTCAGATTCAAGGGCGACACGGCGGTGGCGGCCGAGGGCAGAGGTTTCCAGCACCGGCACCAGTACATCCCTGTAGCCTGCGTC
>CAZWUP010000435.1:0-1700 GCA_964637045.1 uncultured Porticoccaceae bacterium
CGTCCTGTCGCCGACGCTGCTGGAAACCTCTGCCCTCGACCCCAAAGTGTCGCCCCAATTTCCGACTTGTGAGTAATTCAGCGCCATTCCCCCATAGGTGAATAATGGCCGGGTTTGCCGGGCGAACCGGGTTTTGCCCGCCGCTCCAGAGCCTCAGTGGGGACCACCGCGGCCGATGCTGGCGGCGAGCCTGCCCAGGGCGTCCCGCAGGGCGGCGGCGCGGCCCTGGGGGGGCAGCATGGCCAGCAGAAACTGCAGGTGATTGGCGGCGGAGTCCTGTTCCCGCACCGTACCCAGGCGCCTGCACAGCTCCAGGTAGGCACTGGCCAGGGCGTCAACTACCTCCGGGTTGGTGAGGGCGCCGCCGGGGCGGCCGTCGAGACAGGCCCACAGGGCATCCAGGCGCCGGGCGTCGATCTCCGCCAGGGCGTGGAAGAAAACCCTGCTCTCCCCGTAGCGCCGCCGGGCGTTGGCGATCCCCGCCTGGAGCAGGGCGGGAAGTTGCTGGCGGCGCCCCTGGTCCAGCTTGCCGTCCCCCCGGGCGGCCACCAGGATATCGCCATCGAGGGCGTTGAACAGGGGGTAGTAGTCCCAGTCCCCGGTGCGGCCGTGGCCGTGCTCGGCGGCGCGCCAGTAGGCGTCCCGCATCTTGCCCAGGCAGGCGTCGACCCCCCGGGTGTCGCCGCCGGCATGGAGGGCCTGGGCGCGGCGTTTCCAGTGGGAGCCCACCAGGGCCAGGCGCTCGCCGGTGGCAGCGATCTTGAGCAGCAGGTTGAGCCGGTCGAGGCCGGATTTCATCAGCTGGTCGCCCCGTCGCCTGTCGCCGCCACCGGCCACCAGGCGGGCGCCGTGGCGGCTTTCCAGGTTGGCCAGCTGCTCCAGGGCCTTGAGGCTGAGCCCGCCATCCTCCATGGCCAGGGCGGCCCGGTAGTGATCGATGGCGCGCGCCATCTCCCCCAGCTCCCCCCAGGCGCAGGCCAGCTTCTCCCGCACCCGGGCGCTGTGCAGGTCGGGGCCGCTGGCGGCCAGCTCGGTGGCCTCGATCTGGGGGCGGTAGTAGTTGTCCTTCTCCCCCTGGCTGGCGCTCTGGAGACGGGCGCAGTGCATATCCAGGTCCGCCACCAGGTGGCTGGGGTGGATATAGCCACCGGCGGGCGCCGGTCGGGCACCGTCCTCCCGGGGGAAGCGATAGCGCTCGTCGCCGTAGGCCTGGAAGGCCCCCCAGGTATTGCTGTGGCGGTGGTCGCTGTAGGTGGCGGTGCGGGCGCGGCGCACCGCCTGGCCAAAGCGCTCGCCTTTGAGCATGGCGGCGTAGAAGGTCCGGGCGAAGGTGTTGGCGGCGCCGTCGTCCACCGCCCAGCCGGCGGCGATCACCGCCTTGCAGCCCATCTCGATAAACTGGGTCGCCAGGTTGGCCGCCAGTTCGCCCCAGCGCCTGGGTTGTTCCGCCGTCAGGTCCCCCAAGTGGCAGCAGTTGATAAACACAAACTCGGGCACATGGCGCAGCTGGTTGACCTGGGCGGCGGTGAGCAGGGTGCCGGGGCCCAGGACCATGCCGGTGAGGCCGGTTGCCGGGTCGCCCACCACCCCGTGGCCCGCCAGGTGAATCACCCGGTAGCGGGCGTAGAACAGCGCCTCGAACACCTGCTGGGCAGTGGCACTGGTGTGGATCACCACCTGGTAGCCGCCACCGGCAAAGG
>CAZWUP010000436.1:0-1686 GCA_964637045.1 uncultured Porticoccaceae bacterium
GGCTGGGTTTATGGCGGCAGGTCGGATTTGGCCAGGGCGCTTCGCGGGCCACGATTAGCGGAGCGTAAGCCGACGGGTTCATCGCCCCTGTCGCGTAAATAACAATAGGTCATGGATACCGGGAGCACGATGATATGCCTTCTCTTGGTCGCGGACAGGGGTCCGCCAACGAGATAGCGCCCGCCACCAGCGGTGGCCAGCAGCCTGTGGCTGCCGCATCCGAGGCGTCCCTGTTGCGGCGGGCAGTGGCGCAGGTAGCGGCGGTCATTGTCGTTGCCGGCACTTACTATATTTTGGCTTACCTGTCCCAGGCCCTGCTGCGAGCAGGGGTTGGAGCCTTTCTGTTGTATCCCGCCGCCGGTTTTGCCACTGCCGCCCTGTTGATTGGCGGGGTGCGGTTGTGGCCGGGCATTCTCGCGGGGGCCTTTTTTGCCAATCCCTACTACCCGGCCACCGGCGGGGATTGGTCGCTGGCGGCGCTGATGGCCACTGGCTCCACCCTGCAAGCCGCGGCGGGTGTCGCCCTGGTACGGCACTGGTTTGCCCGCCCCGCCCTGGTGGCGGCCAGCGGCCGAACCCTGCATGTGCTGCTGCTGGTGGGGCCCGTGGCCTGCCTGGTTGGGGCCACTGTGGGGGTGGCCTCCCTGCTGTGGTTTGGCGCCACAGAGCTGGGGGCCGCCGCCCGCCAGTGGCTTGCCTGGTGGGTGGGGGCCAGCGCCAGCGTGGTGCTGTTCGCGCCGGTGGCTTTGATTGTGTGGCCCGGCAGCGAGCCCCAACAACTGGCGGAAAAACTCCGCCATGTGGCCTGGCTGCTGGTGTCGGCAGCTATCCTGCTGTGGGGGGCCATTGCCGTCGACCACCTGCAGCAGGGCATTTCCCCTGCCGGGGAGCAGTGGCGGTGGCTGGGGGAAGGCTATGGCAACAATCTCTACCTCGCCTTTGCCCTGTTGTTTTCCCTGTTTGCCGCCTTTGTCACCCTGGCGGCCCGCAACCGGGAGTACCAGCAGGAACTGGCGGTGCGGCGCCTGGCGGAGAACGAGGCCCGCCTGGCGGCCATTGTCGAAAGCCCCCCGGACGCTATTCTGGCGGTGGATGCCGACCTGAAGGTGACCCACTTCAACCGCGCCTTCAAGGTCAATTGTCAGCAGACCTACGGGGTGACCCCGGTGCCCGGGATGACCCTGGACGAGGTGTTCGGCGCCACCGAGCAGCGCATCGTCGACAGCGCCCGCGAGCAGGTCTTGCCGGCCCTGAGCGGCGAGCAAACCAGGACCAGTGTGCGGGTGCGCAACAGGGACGGCGCCGTCATCGACACCGATTCCACCTGCAGCCCCATTCTCGACGCCAGGGGCAAAGTCATCGGCGCGAGTATTTTTATCCGCGATGTCACCGCCAGCAAGCGCATGACGGAGCAGCTGAGCAGCCAGCTGGAAGAGTTGAGCCGCTGGCGCCAGGCCACCATGGGACGGGAGTCGCGCATCCTGGAGCTGAAGGATGAAGTCAACAGCCTGCTGACCCAGGCCGGCAAGCCGCCCCGCTACCACAGCGGGGACGACACCAACAGGGAGTGATTAGGGATGGCCCTTGACCTGGTACTGGGCACCTTGCAAAACGCCGCCCTGCTGGCGGCAATGCTGGTGATTCACCACTTTGCCGCCAGGGACTGGCGGCACAGGGACACCCTGG
>CAZWUP010000437.1:0-1672 GCA_964637045.1 uncultured Porticoccaceae bacterium
CGAATTCCAGGACACCAACGCCATCCAGTACGCCTGGCTGCGGATGCTGGCGGGCAGCAGCGGCATCGTCACCGCGGTGGGGGACGACGACCAGTCCATCTACGGCTGGCGCGGGGCGCGGATCGAGAACATCCAGAATTTTTCCAGTCACTTCCCCAGCACCCGCATCGTGCGCCTGGAACAGAACTACCGCTCCACCGGCACCATTCTCAAGGCCGCCAATGCGGTGATCGCCCGCAACAGCGAGCGCCTGGGCAAGAATTTGTGGACCGACGAGGAGGACGGGGAGCGCATCTCCCTCTACGCCGGCTTCAACGAGCACGACGAGGCCCGCTTTGTCGCCGACCGCATCCAGAGTTGGGTTGCGGCGGGCAATGCCCGTGGCGACTGCGCCATTCTCTACCGCTCCAACGCCCAGTCGCGGGTGCTGGAGGAGGCCTTGCTGCGGGAGCAGATTCCCTACCGCATCTACGGCGGCCAGAAGTTCTACGATCGCCTGGAAATCCGCAACGCCCTGGCTTACCTGCGGCTGCTGGTCAACCGCAGCGATGACGCCGCCTTTGAGCGGGTGATCAACACCCCCACCCGGGGCATCGGCGACAAGACCCTGGAGGTGGTGCGCCAGCTGGCAAGGGATGGTGCCATATCCCTGTGGCAGGCCGCCGCCCAGGCCCAGGATCGGTTGCCCGGGCGGGCCGCCAATGCCCTGGGGGGCTTTATGGCGCTGGTGGACCGGCTGGCGCAGGAGTGCGGCGAGCTGCCCCTTCACGAACTGGTGGACCAGGTGCTGGAAACCACGGGTTTGGTGGACTTTCACGGCAAGGAAAAAGGCGAGCGCGGCGAGGCCCGGGTGGAGAACCTGCGGGAGCTGGTCACCGCCTGCCGGGGCTATGACCCCGAGGATCCCGAGGGGCCGGTGCTGCCCCAGTTCCTGGCGGAGGCCGCCCTGGATGCGGGGGAACAGCAGGCCGCCGACGACGAGGACGCGGTGCAGCTGATGACCCTGCACTCCGCCAAGGGCCTGGAGTTCCCCCTGGTCTTTATGGTGGGTATGGAGGAAAACCTGTTTCCCCACAAGATGTCCATGGAGGAGCCGGGCCGGCTCCAGGAGGAGCGCCGCCTGTGCTATGTGGGCATCACCAGGGCCATGGCCAAACTCTACCTGTGCTACGCCGAGAGCCGCCAGCTCTATGGCAGCGAGGCGTGGAACGGGGTGTCCCGTTTTGTCCGCGATATCCCGGGGGAGCTGCTGGACGAAGTGCGCCTCGGCAACACCGTGATTCGCCCCGCCGCCCTCAACAGGAAGGTGTCGGCCACCGCCGCCACCGAGGCCAGGGATGAGGGCTTCGCCCTGGGCCAGCGGGTGGCCCACAAGATTTTTGGCGAAGGGGTGGTGCTCAACTTCGAGGGCCACGGCCCCCACGCCCGGGTACAGGTCAATTTTCACGAGGTTGGCGCCAAATGGCTGGTATTGCAGTACGCCAATCTTGAAACCCTATAAAAACGAGGAATAAATGATGAAAAATTTGGCTCTGTTAATCCTTGGCTGCCTGTTCCTCGCGGGGTGCGGCGGCGGGGGCGGCGAGTCGGCGGCAACCGATGGCGGGGTACGGCAGAGTTTCAAGTGGAAGCTGGTCACCAGCTGGCCGAAAAACTACCCGGGCCTGGGCAC
>CAZWUP010000438.1:0-1659 GCA_964637045.1 uncultured Porticoccaceae bacterium
CTGAAGGCCAGTTCACTGAGTTTCTGTTGCAGGGTGGAGCCGCGCACCTTGAGCACCGAGGCGCAGGCGGCGACGGGGAAGTTGGAGGGCGCTTCAAGCAGCACCCGCAGCACCGCCCAGTCGAGGGCCTCCACCTCCAGGTGGAGCTGGGTTAGCTGGTGGCGGAACCCCTTGTCCTCCAGCAGTGGGCGGCCGTCCTTCAGTTCAGTGGCGGCGATGGTGCGGATGCGCATCAGATCGGCGTGGGCCTTTTCGATGTCGGCGCTGGAGGTGCGCTCGTTGCCGAGCAGGAACTTGGCCTGATCCCAGCCGCTGCCGGGGGCGCCGAGCATGGCGCTTTTCGGCACCCGCACATTGTCGAGGAAGACCTCGCAGTTGGCGTAGTCGCCATTGATGGTCTCGAAGGCGCGCACCGTGACCCCGGGGGTGTCGAGGGGAAACAGGAACATGGAAATGCCGGCCTGGGGTTTGACGGCGGGGTCGGTGCGGCACAGGAAGAAACCCATGTTGGAAAAATTGCACTCCGAGGTCCACAGTTTCTGGCCGTTGATCACGTACTCGTCACCGTCCAGTACCGCGCTGGTGCGCAGGGACACCAGGTCGGAGCCGGCCTGGGGCTCCGAGAAGCCCTGGCCCCAGAATTCCTCGCCCTTGAGGATGGGGGGCAGATAGCGGGCCTTCTGCTCGGGGGTGCCGAAGGTGTAGATCACCGGGCCGATCAGACGCAAACCCTGCCAGCGCAGCTCCGGGGCGCCGGCGGCCCGGCACTCCATCTCGAAGATATGGCGCTGGATGGGGGACCAGCCGGTGCCGCCGTACGCCTCCGGCCAGGCGGGGGCCACCCAACCCTTTTTGTAGAGGGTACGGTTCCACCAGCGGCGGTCGTCCTCGTTGGGGGGGTGCATGCCGATACGGGAGCGGCGAATGACGTCCTCCCCCAGGGTCTCCCGGAGGAAGGCCCTGACCTCGGCGCGGAAGTCGTCCAGTTGTGGGTCCAGTTTCAGATTCACCTCGATTCCTCGCGCTGTGATTCCCGGGGGAATGGCTTGTTGGGATCCGGCAGTTGCGGTTGCCGTTGCGGATTGTGGCTGTCGGTCTCGCAAAACTAACTATAAGTCAGTTTTATTCTACACAGGCCGCCCTGGGCTGTCGATGGTTTCTGCAAAGGAATTTGCAGGCTGCGGTGGGTGCCCGCGCCTTGACTCGCCGGTGAAAGTCATGCAAAGTCGCGAAAACTGTCATATAGTCAGTTATTGCCTCGGCGGTAGCGCCGTTGGGGGCCCGCCAACCCAGCCATGATAAAAACGAGGTCAGCTAACGTGAACACTGAACAAACCCTTCCCGCCATGGCCCTGGCCAGCGCCCGCACCTGGGGCCACCAGGTGGCGGTGATCGACGGCGAGGCCCACCTCAGCTTCCAGGGGGTTGCGGACATCATGGTCCAGGTGGCCCGGGGGTTGATCGCCCGGGGTGTGCAGCCGGGGGACCGGGTGGCCATCTGGGCGCCCAATGCCATTGCCTGGATTCCGGTGGCCCTGGGGGTTCAGGCCGCGGGCGCCTGGCTGGTGCCCCTCAACACCCGCCTGCTGGGGGAGGAGGCGGCCTATATCCTCGCCAAGACCGATGCCCGCGCCCTGTTCACGGTGCAGGATTTTCTCG
>CAZWUP010000439.1:0-1650 GCA_964637045.1 uncultured Porticoccaceae bacterium
GCACCTTTAAACCGGCGCCGGCCCTGAAAAGCTTCGGGGCCAAGGCCATGGAGAGCGGCTGCGACCGGCTGACGCTGGACATGCGCGATTGCGTGGGCATGGACAGCACGTTCATGGGCGTGGTGGGCGGCCTGGCGATGCGGTTCCGGAAAGAAGCCGGAGGCGACCTGGCCATGGCCAACCTGTCCCGCTTTCATTTTATCCGCCGCTTTCGCGACGCCACCGGACACACCCCCATACAGCATTTTATTCACATGAAAATGGCCCGGGCCTGCGAATTGCTGGACGCCAGTGGCGACCCGGTAAAGACGGTGGCTGCAGCGCTGGGCTACACCGACCCCCTGTATTTTTCCCGCCAGTTTCGCCGGGTCATCGGGGTCTCGCCGCAATCCTACCGGGGGCTGCACACCACTTGATACCCGGGGTGTTTGGCCCGACAATCCTTGCAGTGAGCCTGCGGGGAACACACCCCGGCGGCACTGGGATGCAAGTCCCGGGGCAGAGCTGGCCACTGACATCCTCAACAGACGTACAGCCCGGGAAAAGCCGATGATTTTTCGCCAACTGTTTGAACCCCTGTCCAGCACCTACACCTACGTCCTGGGCTGCGCCCGCACCCGCCAGGCGGTGTTGATCGACCCGGTCTATCCCACCTGGGAGCGGGATCTGGCGGTGCTGGGGGAACTGGGCCTGACCCTGGCCTACACCCTGGAAACCCATGTCCACGCCGACCACATCACCTCGGCCCTGAAGCTGCGGGAGGAAACGGGCAGCAGAATCGTGTTTCCCGCCCAGTCCGCCGCCCAGTGCCCAGACCTGGCGGTAACTGAGGCCACCCCCCTGGTGGTGGGGGATCTGGTGCTCCACCCTCTGTACACCCCGGGGCATACCGACGACCACCACTGCTATCTGTTCCGCGACCGGGTGATGACCGGCGATGCCCTGCTGATCGACGGCTGCGGCCGCACGGACTTTCAAAACGGCGACGCCGACGCCCTTTACAGCAGCATTCACGGCAAGTTGTTTACCCTCCCCGACGACACCCTGGTGATGCCGGGTCACGACTATCACCAGCGCCACGTATCGACCATCCTGCAGGAAAAGGAACGCAATGCCAGACTGGGCAACCAGCGCGGCCGGGAGGACTTCAAGGTGCTGATGGCCAACCTCGACCTGGCCTACCCCAAATTTATCGATTACGCGGTGCCGGGAAATCGCCGGTGCGGCGTCTGCCCCAGCTACCTGCCGGAGGATTTGGCGGACTATTGCGAGCAAATGACCGAGAGCCCCCAGGGTTGATATGACACTGGCCATCCTGTTCGGCATCGCCATCGGCCTGGCCCTGGGGCTGACCGGTGGTGGCGGCTCCATCTTTGCCATTCCCCTGCTGATTTACGGCCTGGGCATGGACACCAGAGAGGCCATCACCCTCTCGCTGGCGGCGGTGACCGCTGTGGCCCTGTTTGGCTCGGTGACTGCGGCGCGGCGGGGACTCATCGAATTTCGCGCGGGGATCATCTTTGCTGTCGCGGGCCTGGTGGCGGCACCCGCAGGGGTGGCCATCGCCAACCTGCTCGCCGACCAGGTCATCCTGCTGGCCTTTGCGGTGCTGATGCTGGTGGTGGCGACGGCCATGTGGCGCAAGTCCAG
>CAZWUP010000440.1:0-1642 GCA_964637045.1 uncultured Porticoccaceae bacterium
AGGGTTACCGCCGGAAAGTGGTGGCCCTTGGCGATCATCTGGGTGCCCACCAGAATACAGGGCTGATTTTTGTGAATCGCCGCCAGGGCGTCGCGCATCCCGTGCTTGCGCCTGGTGCTGTCCCGGTCGATGCGCAGCACGGGGACATCGGGAAACAGTTCCCCCAGCACCTCCTCGCTGCGCTCGGTGCCCTGGCCGACGAACTCCAGGCGTTGGCTGTGGCAGCCCTGGCAGCGATGGGGCAGGGCCTGGCGGCCTTCGCAGTGGTGGCAGATAAGGCTTTTGCGCTGCAGGTGGACGGTGAGCCGAGCCGAACAGTGGCGACATTCCGCCTGCCAGCCGCAATCGTGGCAGAGGAGCAGGGGGGCATAGCCGCGGCGGTTGAGGAACACCAGTACCTGACCACCCTTGTCCAGCTCGGTGGCCATGGCTTTGAGCAGTGGTGCGGAGAATCCCGCCTTGAGCTCGGTGCCCCGCAGGTCCACCAGTTCCCAGGCTGGAGCCGGGCTGTGATGGCCCCGGTCCCGCAGCTCCAGCAGTTGATAGCGCCCCCGCTGGCAGTTGTTGAGGCTCTCCAGGGAAGGGGTGGCGCTGCCCAGAATCACCGGAATGCCGGTGCGGCTGGCGCGCATCACCGCCACGTCCCGGGCCGAGTAGCGGAAGCCCTCCTGTTGTTTGAAGGACGGATCGTGCTCCTCGTCGAGAATGATGATCCCCGGCTTCGCCAGGGGGGTGAACACCGCCGACCGGGTGCCGATCACGATCCTTGCCCGCCCGTCCCGGGCGTCGGTCCAGGCCTGCAGGCGCTCGCGGTCGCTGAGCCCGGAGTGCATCAGGGTGATGGGGCAGTTGAATCTGTGCCTGAACCTTTCCAGGGTTTGCGGGGTGAGGTTGATTTCCGGCACCAGCACCAGGGCCTGGCGGCCCCTGTTCAACACCTTTTCAATGGCCTGGAGGTAGACTTCGGTCTTGCCGGTGCCAGTGTCGCCAAACAGCAGGTAGCTGTGAAAGGCGTCCATCTCCAGGCTATCCAGCGCCTGGCGCTGCTCGTCCCGCAACGCCAGGTGGGGCTGGGCCAGCAGCGGGCCGGCGACCACTGGTGTCGGCAGCGGCAGGGACACGGCCTCCACCAGCCCCTTGGCCGCCAGGGTCTTGACGATGTCTCGGCTTATCCCCCAGTTGGCGAGGGCTGCGCCGGTCTGGGGGCCCTGGGTGCTGAGGATGTCGATCAGTTGCCGCTGCCTGGGGGCCCGCCCCAGGGACAGTTCCCCCAGGCCCAGGCCGCGGCTGCTGAGTCGCCAGTGTTCCCGGCAATTGTCGGGCACGGCCTCACCCTGGCGCAGCAGGCTGGGCAGGGTGGTGAACAGGGCATCCCCCACCGGGTGCCGGTAGTAGTTGGCGGCCCAGATAAACAGCGCCAAAAGTTGTGGTTCCACCAGCGGGCTGGCGTCCAGTACCTGCTCGATGGCCCTCAGTTTGGCCTCCGGCTGGTGGCTGAGGGTTTTGCTGCCGGTGACAATGCCCACCAGGGAACGGCGGCCAAAGGGCACCCGCACCCGGGTGCCAGGGGCAATGGCGGCGGTAGTTTTTTCACCTGCTTGCCCCGTGCTGGCGGGGGGGAGGTAATCGAACAGTCTGCGCA
>CAZWUP010000441.1:0-1595 GCA_964637045.1 uncultured Porticoccaceae bacterium
CCGTGTAGCCCTTGAATCTGACTTATGTGTAATTCAGTGTCATTCATTTGGATTTCAGCATGGCGATGCTTCGCAAGCTACTGGGTATCGCGGGATTATACTGGTTCAGTCTCGCTTGCGGGGGATGGCTGCGGGGCTGGAGTGCTTTGAAGTATGCCGCTGTTCGGTATTCCCGTGGTTTCCGCTGATTGCATTGGCGGCAGGGGGTTGCAGATTGCCCTCAGCACGTTGCCCTGTGACCCTGCGAGCCCGAGGTCACTGCTTTTGCCAAGCCCTCCCCCGGAGTCTATGCTGTGGCGGCCCTGATATCACACCAGGCAACAGCCATGGTGGCGACGTCGAACCCCAGCGCAGCGAGGACCTACCCGATGAGCGAGCACAAGACACCCCTGAAAATTGGCCTGGTTGGCGTCAATGCCGAGCGCGGCTGGAGCTGCACCGCCCATCTGCCGGCCCTGGCGGCCCTGGGGGATTTCAAGCTGGTGGCGGTGGCCACCACCGGGGAGGAGAGCGCCCGCCGGGCGGCGGAGGCCGTGGGTGCGGACCACGCCTTTGTCGGTGCGGCCCCC
Organism: uncultured Porticoccaceae bacterium; assembly: GCA_964637045.1. Taxonomy (GTDB): domain Bacteria; phylum Pseudomonadota; class Gammaproteobacteria; order Pseudomonadales; family Porticoccaceae; genus CAYXXZ01. The sequence goes on from CAZWUP010000441.1 coordinate 570, forward strand.
TTGGCGGCTTGTGCCGACGTGGACCTGGTGGTGGTGTCGGTGAAGGCTCCGGCACACTTTCCCGCCGTGCAGGCCGCCCTGCTGGCGGGCAAGCCGGTGTATTGCGAGTGGCCGGTGGGTACCTGCAGCCAGGAAATCCAGCGTCTCGCGGAGCTGGCCAGGGAGCAGGGGGTCCGCGGCTTCACCGGCCTCCAGGGGCGGGCCTCGCCCACCATCCGCCAGCTGCGGAAAATGGTGGACCACGGCTATGTCGGCCAGGTGCTGTCGGCCTCCCTGTACAATGTTGCCCCTTTTTGGGGCAAGGTGATTTTTTCCACCTATGCCGCGGATCTCCGCAACGGCGCCAACCTGTTGACCATTCCCGGCGGCCACTGCCTGGATGCCCTGACCCATATCCTGGGGGATTTCGCTTCCGTGTCCGCCGAAGTGGCCACCCTGATTCCCGAGGGCAATGCGCTGGATACCGGGAAGACGCTGCGCAAAAACTCCCCTGACCATATCGCCGTCAGCGGGCGGCTGAAATCCGGTGCCCTGGTATCCGCGTCTTTTCTCGGTGCCTACCCCGCCAGGCCCTGTTTCGAGCTGCGCATCACCGGCACCGAGGGGGTGCTCAATATTGTCGGCAACGGCCTTCCCGGCAGCAGCCTGCTGCGGGTGTCCGGAGCCCAGGGCAAGGGCGAGGAGCTCCAACCCATCGCCATTGCCGCGGGCGCTGAGGCTTATTTCGGCATCGACCCGGAGAGCCCCGCCTTCACCATGGCCCACGCCTACCAGCAGGCGGCCAGGGCCCTGCGGGGCGAGGAGTCCAGCCTGGGGGATTTCGACCACGGGGTGAAAATTCACCGCTTGTTGGACGCCATCCTGACCGCGGCGAAAACCGGCACCCGACAGACGCTGGCTTGAGGCTATTGGCCCGCTATGAATTGTCGTCGGGTTACGCACAGGTCGGAAATTGACGCGACATTTTGGGATCGAGGGCAGAGGTTTCCAGCAGCGTCGGCGACAGGACGTCGCCGACGCAGGCTA
>CAZWUP010000442.1:0-1585 GCA_964637045.1 uncultured Porticoccaceae bacterium
AGCTGTTTTCCATCACCAAAAATTCCCAAACGAAACGACGCGCCGATCGAGCGAGGCTATTGATACTTGCGGTGGCAGGGTGAGCTGCCCTCGATGCAGCTCCCCAGGAATGGCCGCGCGGCCCCCCAGACTGATTACAGCTTATCGAGTTTCGGCTTACCCTCAACTGCCGCCATCACTTCCCGGTAAACCGCCACTGTCTCCCGTGCGCAACGCTGCCAGCTGAACTCGCTGGCGCGGGTCAGTCCTGCGCTGCGGTAGCGGTCGGCAACCGCCAAGTCTTCCAGCAGCAGCGTCATGCCGGCGCGAATATCCTGTACGTCGTGGGGATCGACAAGGTGTGCACCGTCCCCCGCCACCTCCCTGAGGGCGCCGGTATTGGCTGTCAGCACTGGGGTGCCGCTGGCCATGGCTTCCGCCACCGGCAGGCCAAAGCCTTCGTAGAAGGACAGATAGGCGAAGACGCCGGCGCCGCTCAGCAGGTGTTGCATGGGGGTACGGTCGAGATACCCGGTGGTAATCACCTGCCGGGGCGGTTTGATCCTGGCGATGCGCTGGCGCAAGGAGCTGTTTTTCCAGCCGGCAGCGCCGATCAACACCAGGGGATATTCCCTCGCCAGGTGTTCCGGCAGGGCTTCATAGGCCTCCAGCAAGCGTTCCATGTTCTTGCGCGGCTCCAGGGTTGCCACCGACAGGATATAGCGGCCCCGCTGCAGCCCCCAGTTGTGCAGCTCCGCGGCAATCTCGCCGTCGGCTCTGGGGCAAAAGCTGGCATCCAGGCCGTTGTAACACACCGCGATCTTGTCGGGATCAGCCACCAATCCGAGGTCCAGCAGTTCCTGTTTGGTGAACTCGCTGACGCTGATAATTTTTGCCGCCTGGGCGATGGCTTTCGGCAGGCTCTGGTTCAACCAGTCGATGCGCTCCTTGGGGTGGGTTTCCGGGTGGCGCAGGTGGGACAGATCGTGAACGGTGATCACCGTCGGCCCCTTGTGTTTGGGGGGAATATAGTTCGGCGCATGGAGCAGCCAGGGAATATTCCGTTCCGCGGCCATGGCCCGGGCCATGGCGGTGCGGTGGCGGTGGGCGTACCAGTGGCGGGCCAGGGTGTAGGCGCCGGGCACCTTTTTGACAGCGTCCTTGAGGGCTCGCCGGCGGTCGAAGCGCTGGCTCGCCGGCGCCGCGGCAGTGGTGCTCTGCGCCCCAATCGGCTCGGTGCCGGGCACCTGTCCCAGCTCCCCCTGGGTAAGTTTCTGCAGTCGGGTGGACAGGGCGGTGGCATCGCTGAGGCCGTGGTGATCCAGCCCCCGCAGGCGTTCGATGTCGGGGCTGCGCAGCAGTTCGTCCACCAGGTGGGCGGTGTAATAGCCGATCCCCGTAAGCGGGGGCTCGAGGGATTCGGTGGCAATAATCAGGTTTATCGGCATTGCTCTGGTATCTGGTAAAAAGGTTGGATAACGCTCGGATCTGTAGCTTGGCTTGGCAAAGCGTAATCCGACGGTATTCTATTCCGGCTTGAGAGCCATCACGCCGTAGTCCTGGGGGCCGTAGAGCAGCGAATTCAGGCGGCGCTCGGTCTCCGAGA
>CAZWUP010000443.1:0-1576 GCA_964637045.1 uncultured Porticoccaceae bacterium
CGATGCCATTCTCGCGGAGGTTAGGCGCCTCGCTGCGCCCTGGGTGACGGTCACCGGAGGGGAGCCCCTGGCCCAGGCCAACTGCCTGCCCCTGCTCACCAGGCTGTGCGACCAGGGCTATCGCGTCTCACTGGAGACCAGCGGCGCCCTCAGCATCGCCGGAGTCGATCCCCGGGTGGCGATTATTCTCGACCTGAAAACCCCGGGGTCCGGGGAGGTGAGTAGAAACCTGTACGACAATATCCCTCTGCTCAAGCCGAGGGACGAGGTGAAATTCGTCCTCAGCGACCGCCAGGACTACCAGTGGGCGAAAATGAAAATTGACGAGCTCGAGCTGCTCTCCCGAGTGGAGAATGTTCTCCTTTCCCCCACCCACGGCACCCTGTCCCCCACCGACCTGGCGGACTGGATCGTCGCCGATCGCCTGGCGGTGCGCATGCAGCTCCAACTGCACAAGCTGCTGTGGCGGGATGAGCCGGGGCGCTGACCATGACGGAACGGAAAAAGGCGGTGGTGTTGCTCTCCGGTGGTCTCGATTCCGCCACGGTGCTGGCTATTGCCAGGGATCAGGGTTTCGAGTGCTACACGCTGAGTTTCGACTACGGCCAGCGCCACCGTTCGGAGCTGCAGGCCTCCGACCGGGTCAGCGACGCCATGGGCGCCACTGTGCATAAAACCGTGGTGATAGACCTGCGCACCATTGGCGGCTCCGCCCTTACCGACGCGGAGATCGCCGTCCCGGAGGAGGCAACCGGCGGCATTCCGGTGACCTATGTGCCCGCCAGGAACACGGTGTTTCTGGCCATCGCCCTGGGTTGGGCCGAGGTGCTGGGGGCCGCGGATATCTTTATCGGCGTCAATGCCGTGGACTACTCCGGCTATCCCGACTGCCGGCCGGAGTTTGTCGCGGCCTTCGAGGCGGTGGCCAATCTGGCCACCCGGGCTGGGGTGGAGGGTGACAGGCTGAGTATCCATGCCCCCCTGGTGACCATGACCAAGGGCGATATCATTCGCGCCGGCACCGCCCTCGGGGTGGACTACCAACTCACCGTGTCCTGCTACCAGGCCAGTGCCGACGGTGAAGCCTGTGGCCGCTGCGACAGCTGCCGCCTGCGCCGCCAGGGCTTTGTCGAAGCCGGGATTCCCGACCCCACCAAATATTACAAATAGCGCGGTTTTGGGTTGACGAAAAAAAAATACACAGTATTATGTGCGCCTCTTCGGGTCGTTAGCTCAGTTGGTAGAGCAGTTGGCTTTTAACCAATTGGTCGCTGGTTCGAATCCAGCACGACCCACCATCCATACAGAAAAGGGCCACCCATCGGGTGGCCCTTTTCTGTATGGATGGCAGATTGTCCGGATCCGTTCTTCGAGGCGCGGTTCGACAAAATGCGCAGCATTTTGGACGAGGAGCAGCGCGACGAAGCCCCGCAGGGGTGACAACAGCCCTGTGGCTGTTGTCATCAATCCAGCACGACTCCTGAGAATGGGCCAGCCTGCTTGGGGTGGCCCTTTTCTGTATGGATGGCAGATTGTCCGGATCCGTTCTTCGAGGCGCGGTTCGACAAACTGCGCA
>CAZWUP010000444.1:0-1576 GCA_964637045.1 uncultured Porticoccaceae bacterium
AATATCAAGGGCAAGGAAATTCTCTGGGTGGATTATCACAGCGCCCTTTCCCTGCACCCTGTTGTCACCAGCAATAGCAAGGAGCGCCGCGCAGAGCGTCTGGCCTCACCCCATACCCACGACAAGCGCATTTCCTACGGCTGCATCAATGTCCCCCAGGAGTTCTTTACAAGGGTGGTGGGTGAAACCTTCAAAAACACGTCTGGCGTTGTTTATGTGCTGCCTGAAACCAGGCCAAGTCATGCCGTGTTCGCGGCGTATTATGAGGTGGAGTAAGCGTACAGTCACCGCCACTTTGGACTTTAGCCCCACATTCTATCCGCAACCTGACTTTCCGGTTCCAGTGTCGTCAAAGATCACTCAAACACCTCACTCCCCGTCGGCTCGATGTGCCCGGTGTTGTTCATCCGCTGCCGGTAGCGGGACAGCTCGTAGTACATGCGGCGGCGGGCGCGGCTCTGGTTGCCCAGGGGGCGGTGCTCCGGCAGGCAGTGCCAGGGGTTGAAGGTGAGGTTGCGGGTAAAGTCGAACTGAGCCTGGGAGGCGAAGCTTTGCTGGGGAATGTGGATTGTCGCCACGGGGATAAAGGGGGACAGCCTCTGCGGCCAGCGCACGGCGGCGTTTTCGATGGGCATGCGGTGGGGATCGGTCTGCAGCTGTAGCAACAGGTCAAATTCCACGCTCTGCCTGGCCAGGGTTTTCACCATATTGTCCCTGAGGTAGTTGTCCGGCACCCGGCCGAAGGGAATGCCGGGAATCTTGGTGTCCACCCGGGTCTTGGGGGCAAAGGAGTACTGCATCGCCTGGCCCTCCCCCAGCAGGTAGGGCACGGAGCTGAAATAGCGCTGGCCCAGGGGGTTGTACTGGGTTTCGTTCCACAACCCCTGCATCAGAAAATCCAGCAGATGGGAGTCCTTGGGGTTGATGAAGTAGTAGAGGGGCATATTGCGCAGGCTCCAGTCCTGGAGCTTGGCGTTTTCCCGGGTGTTCGGGGTGACGAAGGTGGGGGTGCAAATACAGATCAGATCCTGGGTGAATTTCTCGTCGTCCATCAGCTTGGCGCCGGGCACGTCCATCAACTTGACGGCCATGCTGGCGAAGCCCACATCCTGAATGTCCCTGGGCACGTCCGGGCCGGGGCCGGAAAAACGCACATAGGCGGGGAAGCTGTGCACCGCAGCGAAAATGCCCTTGCGCATGCACTCGGGCACGTCGTCGCGCACGGTGACGGTGGCCCGCACCAGGCCGTGGGTTTTGGTGTTGCCGCCGCGCTCGAATTTGCCGGGAGGAAAGCGGCCGCGCATTTGCTCGGACATCAGTTTGATAATGGCGTCCAGGCTCTCCTCCTCCCAGGGTTCGATTTTTTCCTCCGCCAGCCCGAGATGCTCGTCCTTGCGGCGAACATTGATCAGCCACTGGACAACGGCCGCCGCCGGCTCCCGCAGCAGGTAGTTGAGTTGACGGCGGAAAAACGGCTCCAGGCGGCGCTCCACCTCCAGCAACTTGAGGACGATGGCGTGGATCTTCTGCAAAATCATCGCGGGACCCTCCGGGTGATTGGCTCAACTGACCATGT
>CAZWUP010000445.1:0-464 GCA_964637045.1 uncultured Porticoccaceae bacterium
GCGTCGGTCATCTGGGCGATACCACGCGCAGCGACCGGGGTGGGCGAGTCTTGGCCACCGACGAGCTTGGGGGCGAGAAAGACATGGACTTCGTCGAGCAGCCGGGCGTCGAGCAGCGTGCCGACCACCTGCCCGCCCCCTTCGACACCCCGGCCCATCACCACCACAGTCCCGAATCCGCGGGGGCCCAGTGCGTGAGCTGCCATATGCCCGCAACCACCTATATGGTGGTGGATCCCCGTCGCGATCACAGCCTGCGGGTGCCCCGCCCGGACTTGACTGTCAGCCAGGGGGTGCCCAATGCCTGTGCCAGCTGCCACGGCGAGCGCCCCCCCAACTGGGCCGCCAGCACTGTAGCGGGCTGGCTGAAATCCGCGGGCAAGACCCTGGTGGATGGACCTGCTGCCCAGTATGCGCAGCTGCAGATGTCGCCGGGCAGGGCTTTGGAAACCTTTGTCAGCGGC
>CAZWUP010000445.1:474-1557 GCA_964637045.1 uncultured Porticoccaceae bacterium
GCCATTTACCGGGCCTCCGCCCTGGCCAATCTGACCCCCGCCGACAACGGCGGCTTCACCCTGGCCCGGTCCAGGCTGACGGATGTCGACCCCCTGGTGCGCGCCGCCGCGGTGCGCTGGTACGGGGCGCTGCCCCATCCGCGGCGGATGGGTGCCCTCTTGCCCCTGCTTGGCGACCCCGTGCGGGTGGTGCGCTTCGCTGCCCTGGAGACCCTGCTCGGCCCGGAATTGCCGGCGGCCCGCTACTACCTGACAGCGGGGGAGCGCAAGACCCTCGACGCGGTAATGACCGATTACCACCGCCACCTACTCGACCACAGGGATCGCGCCGGGGGGCTGGTAAACCTGGCCCTGTTCCAGATCGCCAGCGGTGACCGGGCCGCCGCCGAGGTGAGTTACAGCCGTGCCCTGGCTCTTGAGCCCTGGAACCTGCCGGCGGCCATCAATCTGGCAGACCTTCATCGCCTGCAAGGCCGCGATGCCGAGGCCGTCGCCTTGCTGCGGTCCACGTTGATCCGTCACCCCGAGGCCGCGGTGGTGCACTATGCATTGGGTCTGGCCCTGGTGCGCGCCGGCCACCGGGCCAGCGCCGTGCCCCATCTGGCCCGGGCTGCGGCCCTCACTCCCGATAATGCCCGCTACGGCTATGGTCACGCCCTTGCCCTGCTCGGCAGCGGCGACCCGCGGGGCGCCCTGGCCGCTGCCGAGCGGGCTCTCGACCACCAGCCGGACAGTCAGGAGTTGCTCGCCCTGGCGCTGGATGCCGCCACCCGCAGCCGCCAGTGGTATCGAGCACTGGCCCATGGCGAGCGCCTGCTGGGATTGCAGCCCGACAACGCCGCCCTGGCGGCCCAGGTGGGCCAGCTGCGGGGGCTGGCCGCTCCCCTACAGCCCAGCCCCTGAGCAGGTCGCTGTGAGCCGCCTCCCGGTGCCGGTCCAGGGGATCATTGCCGTGGCTTTGATTGAGTCCCTCGAGATGGCCCGGCCCTAGGGGGCGTTAACAATTAAAGCGATTTCGATGATAATATCACAATTCATTGAATTAAAAGGCTATGAATTTTGGCACGCAGGCTGTTGAGAGAA
>CAZWUP010000446.1:0-1527 GCA_964637045.1 uncultured Porticoccaceae bacterium
CGATAATGTCGAGGGTGTGGATTTCGTCGAAGTAGTGCTTGGCGATCCAGGCGGTAAAGACATTGGTGGCGCCGGGGTCGAAGCCGGAGCCCAGCAGGGCCATCAGGCCCGCTTTTTCAAACTTTTCCCGGTAGGCCCACTGCCAGCTGTATTCGAACCTGGCGGTATCCAGGGGTTCGTAGTTGGCGGTGTCCAGGTAGTCGACGCCGGCGGCCAGGCAGGCATCCATGATGTGCAGGTCCTGGTAGGGCAGCGCCACGTTGATCACCAGGGCGGGCTTTTCCGCCTTGAGCAGTGCCGTCAGTTCCGGCACGTTGTCGGCGTCCACCTGGGCGGTGCGGATGGTGCGGCCCTGCATGTCCTCAATCTGGGCGGCAATGGCCTGGCACTTGGCTTCGGTGCGGCTGGCCAGCAGGATGTCGCTGAACACCTCGGGCAGCTGCGCGCATTTGTGGGCGACGACACCGCCGACGCCGCCGGCGCCGATAATAATCACTTTAGACATGGCAGACTCCTGTAATCAACGCTCGAAGTAGGTGTAGCCCCGCAGGCTCTCGTTAAAGGCCCCCAGCATCTGCTGGCGCTCGGCAACGGAGATCCGCCCCGCGCGCACAGCTTTTTCCGCGGTGTCCCGGAACCTGCGGTACAGGTGTTCGGGCTGGTACTCCACATAGGAGAGCACGTCGGCAATGGTATCGCCGTGCATCTCGTGGACGAAATCAAAGCTGTTGTCGCCATTGACCCGCACACTGGCGACGTTGGTGTCGCCAAACAGATTGTGGAGATCCCCCAGGGTCTCCTGGTAGGCCCCCACCAGAAACACCGCCAGGTAGTACTCGTTGTCGCCGTCGATGGGGTGCAGGGGCAGGGTGTTGCGCTCTCCCTCCGGGTGACAGAAGCGGTCGATCTTGCCGTCACAGTCGCAGGTGAGGTCGGCAATGATGGCCTCCCGGGTGGGCTTTTCATTCAGCCTGTGGATGGGCATCACCGGGAAGGTCTGGCCAATGGCCCAAAAATCCGGCAGCGACTGAAATACGCTGAAATTGCCGTAATAGATGTCCGCCAACTGCTCGGTGAGGTGCTCGAGGACGATGGGCACCCGGTCCAGCTCGGGAATCAGCTTGGCGATCTTCTGCAACACCGCCAGGTAGTAGTTTTCGCCGATGGAGCGCATCCGCAGGTTGATCTCGCCGCGGCGGAACTGGATGCGCAGGGACTCCAGGTAGTAAATGGCGTCGTTGTAGCACTCCTGGACGTTCTTGAGGTTGGTGGTTTCCAGCAGGGAGGCCAGCACCTTCACTTCCACCGGGGCGTCGGCGGGCAGTTGCTCCGGCAGCGGGCCGGGCTCGAACTGGCTGACGGTGAGGATATTGAACAGCAGCACCGAGGTGTAGGCCACGGTGGCGCGGCCGGATTCGCTGATAATGGTGGGGTGGGGCACCTTGTCCGGGTCCAGGGCCTCCTGGATGGCCTCCACCACGTCCACCGCGTATTCCTGCAGGCTGTAGTTGCGGCTCTGCTGGCTGC
>CAZWUP010000447.1:0-1500 GCA_964637045.1 uncultured Porticoccaceae bacterium
CAAAAATACTGGCGGAATTTTGCTAAATCCCTTGTATTTTTGAGGCTTGCATTGGCCTTAGGCCAATGGCGGCGCGTCTGACCGCCAGGGAGGGCGGAAATGCCGACTTTGCAGGAGCAAAAGTCGGCCGTGCGCCGCGTATTAACCCAACAATAATTCATGCCGGGTTAATAAAGGGTCTCAGGGAGTGTCCGGCAGGGCCCACATAATGGGCTCTTGGCCGCTGTCCTGCAAATAGGCGTTGGCCCGGGAAAAATGCCGGCAGCCCAGAAAGCCCCGGTGGGCCGACAGCGGGGACGGATGGGGCGCCTTCAGCACCAGGTGCCTGGCGGCGTCGATAAAGGCCCCCTTTTTCTGGGCGTGGCTCCCCCACAACATAAACACCAGGTGCTCCCGCTGGCTGTTGAGGGCGTGGATGGCGGCGTCGGTAAAGGTTTCCCAACCCCGCCCCTGGTGGGCGCCGGCGCTGCCCTGCTCCACCGTGAGGGTGGCGTTGAGCAGCAATACTCCCTGTTCGGCCCAGTGGTCGAGACAGCCGTGGCGGGCGCGGGGAATGGCCAGGTCGGTCTCCAGCTCCTTGTAGATATTCCCCAGCGACGGCGGAATTTGCACCCCCGGCAACACGGAAAAACACAGGCCGTGGGCCTGATTGGGGCCGTGGTACGGGTCCTGCCCAAGAATCACCACCTTAACCTTGTCAAAAGGCGTAGCGTTAAAGGCATTGAACCACAGGGAACCCGGGGGGTAGATCACCTTGCCCTGCTGTTTTTCGGCCTGCAAAAAAGCCCGCAATTGCGTCATATAGGGCTTCTCGAACTGGTCGCCCAGCACCGCAAGCCAGCCGGGTTCGAGTTTGATGGATTGCTTCAGGGGCACACAATTCCTCTTGGTTGAAGGCAGCGACTCGGATTATAAAAAACAGATAGATGACAGGATACCCTGTGCCCGGTTTGGAGATTCTCGTCCCTCCGCCAAGGCCCGGGAGACATGGACCGCGCCCGCTTTCATACCCGCACCGCAGCGCTTACTTCATTGATGGCGTCGAGCAACGGCATCGCCTCTATACCACCGCGCATGGGAAAAAGCTCCTCGCCTTTGTGAACCAGAATGCGGCGCTCCGCACCCACATCGTCGGCGGCATTGTGAAAACCCCGGTCAACAGTGGGAGCGCTGCTGAGTTTGACTTCGATCGCCCAGCATTTGCCAGGGGCGAATTCCAGTATCAGATCGGCTTCCGCTCCGGCGCTGGTCCGGTAGAAATAGGCCCGCGCCCGGCCATTGCTCACCGAGACAAGGTTTTCGATGACAAAACCTTCCCAGCTTTTGCCCACCACCGAATGGGAGCGAAGATCGTCCATGGTTCTGAGGTTGAGCAGGGCGTGGAGAATACCACTGTCGCGAATAAAAGGTCTTGGCGACTTCACCAGCCGTTTCCCGGTGTTGGTGTACCAGGGTTCCAGAATGCGCACCAGCAGCAGTTTGTCGAGAATATCGAGATAG